>JAQGJI010000056.1 GCA_028290685.1 Devosia sp.
CATGGGCAATGCCGCCCGCCAGCGTGCCCAGGGCTTCCACCCGCTGCCGGTGCTGCGCGCGCTGCTCCATCACGGCGCGCTGTTCGCGGGCCAGTTGCTCCACCGTCACATCGGCAATAACGCCCACATAATGGGTGACCCGCCCTTGCGGATCTTTCAGCGGGGAAATGGACAGATCGTTCCAGAACAAGCGCCCGCCCTTGGTGAAATTGCGCAGCCGGCACGTGGCTGGCGCTCCCTTCACAATAGCCTGGGCCAGCATGTGACGCCCGGGCTGGTCGCGATCATCAGCCTGCAGAAAGCGGCAATTGCGGCCAAGAACCTCACCTTCCGTGTAGCCGGTGATGCTGCAGAAGGTCTGGTTGGCAAAGATGATCGGGCGATCGGGGGCGAGTTCATCGGTGATGATCAGGCCCTCGCGAATGGCTCCAACGGCTCTTCTGAGCAGGTCAGGGATCATCCGGTGCAGTTCCCGTCTTTGTGCAACGTCAATCCGCTGTAACACAGTCGCCCCATAGAGCACACTGTGCCCATCATGGTTTGTATTCCGCCGTGGGCTGGTTCGCGCCGACCGGTCCCGCTCTGGCACGCGGCGCTGCTGATCGTGCCCCAGCGGGCTCAGTCCGGCTTGCCGGGAGTTCGGTGCGGCCATCGGCTGGCAGCTGATGCGTGCAGATCGAGCGGGGCAGCTCCAGGTTCGCCCGCCCCCACCAAGGGCTCGGGGCGATGCAGCGCCGCCCGATGGTGCCTCGCCACACCAGAAAGCACCGGTTGTTCCGGCACACTTAACCAGAGTTAATCGTGCCGGTTGTGCTGCGGCGCGGTGAGGTAGTGGAGCATAGATGCTGGGTAAACGCACATCATCCAATTCATCCACCGTTATTGGCAGCTAATGAGCACGTGGAGTTTGTAGTATCTATTCGGCATCTACTGACAGAACACAAAGCTACAACAACAAAGCCACAGTTAACGCGCATTCCTCCCCGGTGTTGTTCGGGAACGATTTCGAGGCATGCTCATTGGCATCTGAGACAACCAGCGAAGGGAACCGCGATGAACCACACGTTCAGGCCCGCACTCGTTGCCGCGCTGCCTCTCTTCCCGGGTCCGGCCCGGCTTGCCTTGAACCATACGCAGTGACGCCTGTCGCGCACTCAGCACAACTGGAGACCGGCCATGACGGCATCGAGCATCGACAGAATTGCCAACCCGCTCACGGACAAATTCGCGCTCGATGAGCTGCCCAAGATCGCCCCTTGGGTCTATGAGCAGATCATCGCCGTGGGCACGGTCAATGTCACCATGCTTCTTGAGAGCAGCGCGCCCGATGAAACGGCGCAATATCCGATGACGGCATGGGTTTCCGCGCTATCGGCCTGCCATTCCGAGCTTTGGCAGTCCTTGGCGCAGGGGTGAATGGCCTCGCGCCTGAAGGTTTGGGTGTGATGGCCTGTGTGGATCAGTAAGTCCTGAGCCTGGCCGCATTGACCATAAACGTGGTTTGGCCGCGGACAGAGCATTGAACGGCTTGCCGGTCGCACAGGGCTGGGCGCCCTGGTGCGAGTTCTCGATCGGCTACATGCCCCCCTGACCTAAATTACCCCTAACGCCCGCATTGCTTCTGCAACGCGAACGAAGCCGGCAATATTGGCGCCCAGAACATAGTCTCCGGGTGCGCCATACTCCTCGGCTGTGCTGGCGCAGGTGTCATGGATCGTATGCATGATTTTTGACAGCCGGCCTTCGGTCTGCTCGAAGGACCAGCTGTCCCGGGAGGCGTTCTGCTGCATTTCCAGTGCGGAGGTTGCGACGCCACCGGCATTGGCGGCCTTGCCCGGAGCAAACATGACCCCGGCCTCCTGAAAAATGCGGATTGCTTCAGGGGTCGAGGGCATATTGGCGCCCTCACCCACGGCCAGCACACCATTGGTCACGAGCGTCCTGGCATCCTTTCCCGTCAGTTCGTTCTGCGTAGCCGAGGGCATCGCCACGTCACACGGCACGTCCCAGATGGAGCCGGTGCCAGCCTCGACGAAGTGGGCTCTACCGCCCGCGCCCACAAGCTGGACATAGTCGGAAACCCGCCCTCGGCGCACCTCTTTGATCTCTTTCAGCAGTTCCAGGTCGACCCCACCTTCATCAACGACATAGCCGGAGCTATCCGAGACCGCGATGACCTTTCCGCCGAAGGATTGTACCTTTTCAACGCTGTATACCGCCACATTGCCCGAGCCTGACACCACCACTTTTCTGCCGTCAAAGCTCTGGCCTTTCGTAGCCAGCATCGCCTGGAGAAAATAAGCATTGCCATAGCCGGTCGCTTCCGTGCGCGCACGCGAACCACCGTAGAAAAGGGCTTTTCCGGTCAGCACGCCGGCTTCATAACGATTGGTCAGGCGCTTGTACTGGCCGAACATATATCCGATCTCGCGGGCACCGACGCCGATGTCCCCAGCTGGCACGTCCGTGTATTCACCGATGTGCCGATACAGTTCGGTCATGAATGACTGGCAGAAGCGCATGACCTCCCCATCGGACCGTCCCCGTGGGTTGAAGTCCGATCCGCCCTTGCCACCACCAATGGGCATGCCGGTGAGCGCATTCTTGAAGGTCTGCTCGAAACCCAGGAACTTGATGATCCCGACATTGACCGATGGGTGAAAGCGAAGACCACCTTTGTAGGGTCCAAGGGCGGAATTGAACTGCACCCTGAATCCACGGTTAATCTGCACCTGCCCTTGGTCATCTACCCAAGGCACACGGAAGATGATCTGCCGCTCGGGTTCGCAGATACGCTCAATAAGCGCGTGATTGAGATAGTCCGGACGCTTGGCGATTACGCGGCCAAGGCTCTCAAGCACTTCGCGCACAGCCTGATGGAATTCCGGCTCCCCCGGGTTGCGCTGCAACACCTGGTCCAAAACCGGCTGCAATTTTTCATCTATCATGCTTGTTGCTCCTGGTCGGGATGGGAAGCGGGGCTATGGTCCAAGGAAACCGCGTGCAGGCATCGTCATCCCGCTACGGAAAGAAGGCTCCGCTCAGCTTCCGGGCTGACTTACCGGTGAGATCTATTTCGAAGTGGCCGCGCTGGCTAGGGTCAGAACCCAATAATTTGCTGAGTTGAATGCTGGCGGACGATTCAAGGTGGCAGGAGGTGCTGCCTTGAGTGATTGGCTGATGTTGACGCCGGCCCGGATGCGCCGGATCGAGCCCTCTGCAGCTGCCTTGGCGGCAACCTTCATCTTGTGGATCAATGCGTCCTGACCCTGGCCGCAACCCCTAGCCGCTGCAACAATCGTGTTTGGGACGGAACGAAGCGAAACCGCCATCGGTTAGACTGACACGATCACACCAGCAATGCAGTCAGCTGCCAAAATTGGTCTTGAGCCAGGAGACTCCCATGCCCATGCCACGCCGAACCATCTATAGCCAGACCGCAGCCGGTGGCGTGCAATTGGCGTCGGGGTCAGATCGCTGGCATCTGTACGACGATTTCGTCGACCTTTCGCCCCATTCCGCTTCCGGCAAGCTGGTCAAGTTCGATGCCGCGCTCATGCCCTTTGTTGACGATCTCAGCCGGGGTGCCCTGGTCGTGATCGACATGCAGAATGACTTCTGCGCACCGGGAGGCTGGACCCACCGTTCAGGGCTCGATTATACCCGGTGCAGAAACGCTATCCCAGGGGTGCAGCGCGCCCTCCGGGCAGCCCGAGCGCACGGCATGTGGGTCATCTGGGTATATTGGTATAATCGCGGCGACCTGCGAAATCTGGGCGCGCCCACGCTTTATTCATTCAAGCATAGTCCTGACCAAAAGGGCATCGGGCAAGACCTCGATCACGGGCCGGTGCTGACGGAAGGCTCGTGGGGCGCCGAGATCGTCGACGAACTCAAACCGCTTATGGATGAGGACGACATTCACATCGAGAAGGTGCGCATGAGCGGGTTTTACGGCACGCATCTGGACCAGGTCCTTCGGGCCCAGGGGGTGAGCACGCTGTTCCTGGCCGGTGTGAACATCGACCAATGCGTCACGACCACCATGGAGGACGCCTATTTCCGCGACTATAACGGGGTTCTGCTCGAGGATGCCTGCGCCACCTCAAGCCCTGATTACTGCCAGCAGGCCGTGGTGTTCAACGCCAAGAATTGCTGGGGTTTCGTAACCGACACCGCAGCCTTTGCAAACCCGACCCCGTTTGATCGAAACGTAATCAGCCGCTGAGCCCCAAAAGGCCCTTCAGCGGGCACTTTTGAACATGTGGAGCCGTGCCGGCATTCCCCCAGGAACATGATGGCATGGCTGTTGTTCCCTGAAAGGTCGCGGTCCATTTCTTTTCCGCGCCCGTTTCTGGCAGCTTTCAGATGCCGCCAAGCGCCAGGTACTTGATCTCGAGATACTCCTCGATGCCGTATTTGGACCCCTCACGGCCGATGCCCGACTGTTTGATGCCGCCGAAGGGAGCCATCTCATTGGCAATGGCGGGGGTATTAACCCCCACCATGCCGGCCTCGAGCGCCTCGCCGACGCGAAAGATGCGGCCGATGTCGCGGGCGTAGAAGTAGGAGGCGAGGCCGAACTCGGACTGGTTGGCCATGGCGACGCCATCGGCTTCATCCTTGAACGGGATGATGGCGGCGAGCGGGGCGAAGGTTTCCTCGCGCGAGACCTTCATGGCCTGCGTCGCCCCCGTGATCAGGGTGGGTTCATAAAAGGTGCTCCCCAGCGCCGAGCGCTTGCCGCCCAGGCGCAGGACCGCGCCGTTTGCCAGCGCATCATCCACATGTTCCTGCATCTTGAGCACCGCTCGCTCGTCGATCAGGGGACCGACATTGACGCCGGGATCGGTGCCGCGGCCGAGCCGGAGCCCGGCCATGCGCTGCTGCAGCTTTTCGGTGAAGGCTTCGACCACCGGCTGCTGGACATAGATGCGGTTGGCGCAGACACAGGTCTGGCCGGCATTGCGGAACTTGGACAGCAGGGCCCCATCGGCCGCGGCGTCCAGATCGGCGTCATCGAAGACGAGGAAAGGTGCGTTGCCACCGAGTTCGAGGGACAGGCGCTTGATCTGGTCGGCCGCCGCCTTGATGAGCCAGCGGCCCACTTCGGTGGAGCCGGTGAAGCTGATCTTGGCAATATCGGGGTGGCTGGTGATAGCGGCACCGATTTCCTGGGCCGCTCCGGTGATAACGGAAAAGATGCCGGCCGGAACCCCGGCGCGTTCGGCCAGCACGGCGAGGGCCAGCGCGGAGAGCGGGGTCTGGCTCGCGGGTTTGAGGATCATGGCGCAGCCGGCGGCAAGGGCCGGACCGGCCTTGCGGGTGATCATGCCGTTGGGGAAGTTCCAGGGAGTGATCGCGGCGCAGATGCCGACCGGCTGCTTCATCACCAGGATGCGTTGGGTCGGATTGGGTCCGGCCATGAAGTCGCCCTCGACGCGCTTGGCCTCTTCGGCAAACCATTCCAGATAGGCGGCGTTCGAGACGATCTCCGACCTCGATTCAGCCAGGGGCTTGCCCTGCTCTGCGGTGAGAATCTGCGCCAGGTCCTCGGTATTGTCGATGATGAGGTCGTACCAGCGGCGCAGGATTGCCGCCCGTTCCTTGGCGGGGCGGCGGGCCCAGGCCGGCATGGCCGCCTTTGCTGCCGCCACCGCATCGTCAAGCGCCGGGGCGCCCAGGCGCGGCACAAGGGCAATCAGCGCGCCATCGTAGGGATCGCGCACCGCGATGCCATTGTCGCCATCAGCGGCAACCCACCTGCCCCCGATCAGGCAGTTCTGGGTCAGCAGTGCCGGGTCGTTGAGCGTCAGCTTGCGAGCATTGGTCACGGCACGAACTCCTTGAGGAGAATGGCGAGGGGAGAAGCACAAAGCGCCAGGCCGGACAGCAGCAGCAGGGTTGCTGCAATTCGGCGCAGCACGATGGGCGCTATGGGTGGGGGGAACTTTTGCGCCAGCAGCGTTCCGCCCAACACCATCGGGAGCGCCCCGGCGGCGGCGAGCCAGACCTGCACCGGCACGCCGGTGGTGGCAAAGACCAGGCCAAGCCGCGCCAGGGCGTTGACGAAGAAAACCGCGACCAGTGTCGAGCGCACCATCACATGGGACAGGGGCTGGCGATACATCTGCCAGATGATCGGCGGCCCGGCCGTTGAAAACAGCCCTCCCATGATGCCGCCGGCAAGGCCAGTGGCAACAAAGGAAGCACTGCTGCTGCGCTCGGGCCGCTGCCGTGGCCGGTGCAGCATCTGCAAAGAGGCGAAAATGATGAGCGCCCCCAGGAGCAGCGCCAGCGCGGAGATGGCGCTTTTGGCCAGATAAAGCAGGAGCGCGTAGCCGATCAGCAAACCCGGCAGGCTGCCCAGCATCAGCAGGGCAAGGCCGCCGCGGTCGATCTGGCGCCAATCGGCCCGCAGCACCATGGCGCCGTTGAACAACACCATCAGGCTCGACAAAATCGCGGCCTCGGGCAACGGGATCAGGCCAAGCAGGCCCACCGTTCCGACCAGGATCAGCCCGAAGGCAAAGCCGGTCAGGGCCTGAATCCAGGCCGCGCCGCCGGCAATCAGCCAAAGCAGCAGGAGTTCGACGCTAAACATCTGAGTAAAGACCTGCATGGTTATAGGGAGCGAAGTTGGCGGAAGAGCTCGGCGAAACGGCTGCCGGGATCAAAATACACGGCCGGCCGGCCGATCGGGGCCGGCGCCTCGATCCATTGCCCGCCGCTCGATCTCCCCCCGCTCCAGAGTTGCTCCCAATCGTGACCGCAGGGCAGATAAACCTGCCGGCTCTGCTGCCCAGCCTGCCAGACCGGCGCCACCAGCATGTCGGCGCCATAGAGATACTGGTCCTGGATCGAATAGGTCTGGCGGTCCGCTTCGTGGTGGAGAAAAAGCGGGCGCTGCACCGGCAGGCCGGTTGCGGCAGCCTGGGCCGACAGGTGGCGCAGGTAGGGCGCCAGCGCGCAATAAAGCCGGGTCATGGAGGCGAAATGGGCGAGTACCCCGGGGTCCTGGTCGAGCTGGAGATTTTGGCTGGGCCTGTTGCCCTCGTGGCTGCGCATTACCGGGGTAAAGGCCGCCATCTCGGACCAGCGCATCAGCAATTCGGCGCTGCGCACATTGCCGAACAGGCTGGTATAGCCGCCGATATCGGAGTGGTGATAGGCATTACCGAGGAGCCCGGAGGACAGTGCGCCGCTGATCACGGTGACAAGGCCGTCATGGCGGGAGAAGTCCACGGACTGATCGCCCCCCCACAGCAGGGGGCAGTGGGCCTGAACGCCGGTGAAGCCGGCCCGCATGAACCACAGCGTGTCGCCGGTCTTGCCGCGGCTCGCAACGGCGCGGGCATCTCCGCGCCCCACGAACAGCGCCGGCGCGCCGCTGTCATGAACGATCAACACCGTATCGGCGAGACGAATCTCGAAGCCGTTCCGGGTCGGGTGGAGGCGGATCATTGCGGTCCCTGTCAGTTCTGGGTGCGGCCAGCATCGACGACGAAATTGGCTCCCGTGGCGCCAGCGCTCTCGTCTGACCCGAGAAACAGCGCCATGCGCGCGACATAGCTCGCATCGAGGCGGAATTTCAATGCCTGCAGATCGATGAACTGCTGATTGAGTTCGGGCGTCAGCCAGAGCTTTTCCTGCCGCTCGGTTGGCTGATCCTGGGCACGGTGATCATGTTCGGGCTGGCGCTGTGGCGTTGTCCTGCGCAAGGGGCTGGTGGATACCCCGCTCAATCTCTACAACCAGCCGCAGAATTTGTTTGTCGCCGGGTTCATCGGCGCGCCGAACATGAACTTCTTCAAGGCAGAGGCCAGAGGCGGCCTTGTCTCGCTGCCCGGAGGGGCGCAGGTGGCGGTTGCCCATGAAGGGCCCGTGACGCTCGGCCTGCGGCCGCAGCATCTGCGGCTGGCGCAGCCGGGGGAACGGGACATCGCCGCCAAGGTGCACCTGGTCGAGGCACTGGGTGCCGAAACGGTGGTGCATGCCAGCGTAAACGCTTCTCAACCGATCCTCACGGTTCTGGACGGTCAGCCGCAGATCGCGCGCGGCGCCCACATCCTCCTGGCGTTCGATGATGTGCATGTGCACGTCTTCGACGCGTCCGGGCAAAGGATCAATCAAGAGCCCTAGTACAGCGCACCCGATGGAAGCCTTTGGCAGGCAATGTGGCGCGCTGCCAAGGCGGCCCCGGGGGTTGACCAGATCCCCTGCCCGCACTTTGTCCCGGGAGCGAAAACGCACGAGGCGGCGGGTTTTGCATACGAATGCAAATGGGTATTGCATTCGTATGCAATGCCGCTTACCAATTGTGGCGTGCGGAAGACAAATGGCTGGGACGGGGGCGTTGTCAAGGTGCCCCCAACCTGCCGCGGGAGCCTAAACGATAACAGGGATGGTAGGCGCACTGACCCAGGGAAGCGCCGTTCACCGTCAGGAGAACGAAATGAAGCTTATGTTGAAGACTACCGTCTCGCTTGGGGTCCTGTGCCTCACTGCCGGCGCTGCGTTTGCCGATTGCGGCATCGAGGGAGCCGGCTCGGTCCGCATTCTCTCCAACGACTTCGAGGCACTGCGCCTCGTCAACACCACAGCCGCCGAGTGCGCCACCGATAGCCTCACCATCACGGCTAACGCCAATGCCGAACACAAGAACCTGCAAGTTCCGGCACTGTCCATCAATCCGGCTGAATACACGGTCGCCGTTGTGGCCAACAACTCCATCGTGCCGCTGCTGAACGATGACCTGATCCGGCCGCTGGATGACCTGGTGGCTGAGTATGGCGCATCCCTGCAGCCCAACCAGCTGATCAAGATCGATGGCAAGACCATGGCCATCGCTTTCATGGGCAATGCGCAGCACCTGTTCTATCGCAAGGATATCCTGGACGCTGCCGGCGTGGCCGAGCCCAAGTCCTACGAAGACATCCTGGCTGCCGCCGAAGCGATCAAGGCTTCGGGCGCCATGGAATATCCGGTCGCCGCCTCGGTCAAGCCAGGCTGGGATCTGGCTGCTGAGTTCGTCAACGCCTATCTCGGTACCGGTGCCGAATTCTTTGCACCCGGTTCGGCCGAACTGGCGATCGACAACGAGAATGGCCTCAAGGTCCTCGAGACCATGCGCGCCCTTACAGCATACATGGACCCGGACTACCTGACCTTTGACGCCAATGGCATCAAGGCCGAGTACGAAGCCGGCAATACGGCGATGATGGTGGAATGGGGCTCGCTGGCCGGCGCCATCATTGACGAAGAAGGCGCTGCCGAAGGGGTCGTTGCCAACACTGTGCTGGCAGCTGCCCCGACCATCGGTGGCGGTTCGATCCCGGCCGTTGCGCTGTGGTGGGACGGCTTTACCATCGCCAAGAACATCTCGGACGAAGACGCTGCCGCCTCCTTCCAGGCAATGGTGCACGGCATCAGCCCGGAAATGGTTGCGGCCAACCCGGCGGTCGCCACCTGGCTCGTCGCCGGTTATGAGCCCGGCCCGGCCGCCGTCGGCGTGATCGCCACTGCCAATGGCGGTGCCCGTGCCTATCCGATGCAGCCGTATATGGGCCTGCTGCACACCGCCCTTTCGGCTGAACTGGCCGAGTTCATGGCCGGCACCGAAGACGCTGCCCAGGCCTTGGCGGACGTCAAGGCTGCCTACGAAACCGCTGCCAGGGAAGGCGGCTACCTGTAAGCCTGCAATCGGGATGCGGCGTCACTGCGCCGCATCCACTCAAGGACACCTCCCTGGCCGATGGGAGGTCGGGAGGGGTGGCGCGAGCCCCTCCATCGTGCCAGCCACCCCGGGCACTTGATCCTTCCTGCAACGGGAAGGGTGTCGACCAGGACATCAGCTCAAGCTTGAGTCTCAGCGCATACTCGCCAGCTTTGCTTCCGAGGGGGGCTTCGATGCCGCACAAGACATTTTTTGCCTTCATCCTGCCCTCGCTGGTCGCGATGGTCCTGTTTATCGCGCTGCCGATCGTGTCGGTCGTGGTGCAGAGCTTCCATGTCGAGCATGGCCGTATCCTGGTCGAGGTCGAGAACTGCCAGCCGTTCGGGGGCTGCACCAAGGAGACGCGGGTCGATACGGCGGCCATGGCCGAACTCCAGGCGGCGCAGCCGATGGGCCAGTTCAACGGCTTTGGCACCTACCTCAATCGCAGCCACCTGGCGGTCGACGAGATCGGCGCCATCCTGTCGGACAACACCGGCTTCGGCAATATCGTGGCGCGCATCTACAACCTGCCCTTCTACAAGGCGCTGGCCTTCACCCTGGTGTTCTGCTTCGTTGTGACGCCGCTGGCCATGGCGCTGGGCTTTGCCATCGCGCTGGCGGTCAATGCGCTGCCCAAGGTGAGCAAGGGGCCGGTGATCTTCTTTTCGCTGCTGCCGATGATCATCACGCCGCTGGTGGGATCGCTGATCCTGTACTGGATGATCCAGGCCAACGGCATCATCGGTGCGACGCTGCAGAACCTGTTCAACGATCCGACACTGTCGCTGCGCGCCTCGCCAGTGCTGACTTGGGCGTCGCTGCTGTTTTATGGCGTCTGGACCAATGCACCATTCAGCTTCGTGGTGTTCTATGCAGGGTTGCAGACCGTGCCGGGCGATACGCTGGAATCGGCGATGATCGACGGTGCTTCGCGCTGGGAGCGCATCCGCTACGTCATCATCCCGCATCTGGCGCCGCTTGCCACGTTTGTGGCGCTGGTACAGCTGATGGACAATTTCCGAGTCTTCGAGCCGATTGTCGGCTTTTCGGCAGAGGCCAATGCAACTTCACTGAGCTGGCTGATCTTCAACGATCTCTCGGGCGATGCGCAACTGTTCGGTTCGGCCGGCGCCACCTCGGTCTTGACCATTGCCGGCGTCATCGTTCTGCTCATGCCGGTGCTGATCCGCACCTGGCGCGAATTCAACCACAAGGTGGTCTGACATGTCCGACGCTGCGATGACGCAACGCCGCCCGCTGCTGCTCAACCTGCTGATTGTCTCTTTCATAGTGATCTGGGTGGTGCTGGCCGCGTTCCCCTTCGTCTGGACGGTGTGGGGTTCGCTCAAGGTCGAGACCGACTTCTTCTCCCGCGAGAGCTGGTGGAACGCCATTGTGGGCACCTACACCCGGATCCAGACCGGCACCGCGTTTACGGGCGATGGCTATCATGGCGCCTGGATCACGCGTGAGTTCTGGCGCGCAGTCGGCAACACCGCGGTGGTCACGGTTTCGGTGACCGTGATTTCGCTGACATTGGGCACGCTGGGCGGATATGCCCTGGCGCGGTCGGGCCAGCGCTATGCGTTCTGGATCCTGATCATCGCGCTGGTATTCCGCGCCATGCCTCATATCACCCTGGTCTCGGGGTACCTGCTGCCCTTCTTCCAGCTCAACATCTGGGGTGTACTGCCCACCTCGATCATCGTGCTGGTGGCGATCAACCAGCCCTTCACGCTGTGGATGCTGCACTCGTTCTTTCTCAGCATCCCCAAGGACCTCGACGAAAGCGCCATGGTGGATGGCTGCACCCGGTTCCAGGCCTTCCGCATGGTCATCATACCCGTGATGTGGCCAGGGGTGGTGACCACCGGGCTGTTCAGTTTCCTGCTGGCCTATAACGACTTTGCCGTCACCTCCATGCTGCTGAGCGCCGACAACCAGACCATGGTGCCCAAGATTTCAAGCTTCCTGGGCTCGGTGCAGGAGCAGGGTAACGTCATGTATGCCGTGGCCGCCGTGGTCTCGGCCACCGTGCCGCTCTTCATTCTCGTGCTGTTTTTTCAACGCCAGATCGTCTCGGGCCTCACGGCCGGCGCCGTTAAGGGATAAAATTCATGGCCCAGATCCGTCTCAAGAACGTCTCCAAGCGCTGGAACAACTTCATCGGCGTCGACAATTTCAACCTCGATATCGCCGACCAGGAGTTCCTGGTGCTGCTGGGCCCGTCCGGCTGCGGCAAGACCACGACCATGCGCATGATCGCCGGGCTGGAGGACATCACCGAGGGAGAAATCTGGATCGGGGACCGGCTGGTCAACAAGCTCGAGCCAAAGGACCGTGACATCTCGATGGTGTTCCAGAGCTATGGGCTCTATCCGAACATGACCGTCTACGAGAACATCCGCTTCCCGCTGAAGGTGCGCAAGGTGCCCCCCGCGCAGCACCACGAGCGGGTAATGGCGGCATCGAAAATGGTCGAGCTTGACGATTTCCTGCAGCGCCGCCCGGCGGCTTTGTCCGGGGGCCAGCGGCAGCGCGTGGCACTGGCCCGGGCCATCGTGCGTGAACCCAATGCCTTCTTGATGGACGAGCCGCTCTCGAACCTGGATGCCAAGCTGCGGGTCTCGACGCGGGCGCAGATCAAGAACCTGCACCACACGCTCAAGCGCACCACCATCTACGTGACCCATGATCAGATCGAGGCCATGACCCTGGCCGACCGCGTCGTGGTCATGAGCAAGGGCCTGATCCAGCAGGTCGGCACACCCATGGAAATTTACGACCGACCCGCCAATACGTTCGTTGCCAGCTTCATCGGCTCGCCGGCGATGAACCTGGTGCATGGCGACATCGCCGATGGCGTCTTCAGCGGCACCAATATCCGCATCGATGGATTGCCCAGATCCGCCCAGGGCGCGGTGACGCTGGGGTTCCGCGCCGAAGACGCCGTGCTGGCCGGCGAGCGGGGCCATATCGAAGCACCGATCTACTCGGTGGAGCTGCTTGGCGAAGCGACGATGATTTCCATGCGCGTGGCGGGCGAGCTGGTCTCGATCAAGGTGGGCAAAGACTACCGGGCCGAAATAGGCGATATCGTGAAGGTCAACATCGCTCCCGCCGCCTGCCGCCTGTTCGACAGGGCGAGCGGTTCGCGTATTGTGTCGGGCGAATAAGATGAGCGGGGAGCCTGGCTTGGCGATCGATCCTGATCACAACGAGCGGCGCATGGCCTTCGATGCCGCCGCGGCACGCCATGGTCTTTCCATGTCGGCCAGCGAGAGCGCCAGTGTCTACAAGCTCGCCGACTGGCTGAGCGAGGGCCTTGCGCGGCTCGACCCGGGGGCGGAGCCGGCCGATGGCGCGACAGCGCTCGACCTCAGCTTCATCGAACAGGGCGCGATGCTGCGCGATGGGCGGCTGACCTCGGTGGGGCTGATCGAGCTCCATCTTGCTCGTATTGCCGCGCGGGACAGTGCGTATCGCAGTTTCTATGTGGTCGATGCCGAGCGTGCCCTGCTGGACGCTGCGCGCGCCGATGCCGAGCTCGCCGCGGGCCAGGATCGTGGTCCGCTCCATGGCATTCCCGTCGGCATCAAGGACTTGATCGACGTGGCGGGCCTGCCGACCACCGCGGACGCTCCGGGCCGCGCCGGCGCCATCGCCCAGGCCAATGCCGAGGTGGTGGAACGGCTGGTGGCGGGTGGCGCGATCATCATCGGCAAGCTCGCGACTTATGAATGGGGAACCGTCGGCCCCGACAAGAGCGGACTGTTTCCGCCGGCCCGAAACCCCTGGAGCCTTGACCATATCACCGGCGGTTCCTCCTCCGGCAGCGCTGTGGCGGTATCTGGGGGCCTGCTGCGCACCACGCTGGGCACCGATACCGGTGGTTCGCTGCGCGGTCCGGCGTTTTATTGCGGCGTCGTGGGCCTCAAGCCAACCTTTGGTGCGGTCTCCAGGCAGGGCGTGCTTGGCATGTCCGCGAGCCTGGACCATGTCGGTCCGATCAGCGCGAGCGTGGCCGAAGCCGCCATGACGCTCGATGTCATTGCCGGCAGCACCGCCGCCAGCCTGATGGGCCAGCCCATCGCGGGCCTGCGCATCGGCTATGCGCGCAACTGGTTCGCCCAGGACAGCCAGACCATGCCAGCCGTTCTGACGGCAATGGATGGCGCCATGTCCACGCTGTCCGAACTGGGCGCGGTCATCGCCGAGGTCGAGTTGCCCGACTATCATGCCATAGAGGTGGCTGCGGCGGCGATCCTGCACCGCGAGAGCTTCGATTACCACGCAGCCGACTTGCGGGATCGCCCGCACGATTATGGCCGCCGCACCTTTCTCAGCCTGGCCGCCGGGGTGGCGGTCACCGATGCGGAGCTGGCACGGGCAAAACGTGCCGGCCGCGCGTTCCGCCAGGCGCTCGACCGGCTGCTCGGCAGCCATGATGCGCTGGTGACGGCGGGCGCCCTGTCGACTGCCCTGCTGGCCGCTCCTTTCGAGAAGGAAGCGGTGTGGACGCCGATGCGCACCATTGGCTTCAACGTCAGCGGCCATCCGGTGCTGGCGCTGCCCATCGGCTTCCACCAGCGGCTGCCGATCGGCATGCAGATCATCGGCCGGCATGGTGACGAGGCTCGCATCGTCCAGATCGGCGACGCTTTCGAGCGCTTCACCGACCATTCGGTACAGCGACCGCCGCGCATCGACTGACGGGCAGAGCCATTTACGTGCCGGCAGTGACGGTTTCGATTTACACGTTTGCATACGTATGCAACATGGTTGCGACGGAAAGATTACGGAGAGCGACAAATGCCAGTCTGGCTCAAGCGCGGCAAGGATGTGGAAGAGCGGGCCGAAGCCGATCGCCAGGTGCGCGCCACAGTCGAGACGATTCTCGGCGATATCGAAAAGCGCGGCGATGCTGCCATCCGCGAGCTCAGCCACAAATTCGACAAGTGGGAGCGCACCGATTTCCGGCTGAGCCAGAACGAGATCGATGACTGCATGGCCCAGCTCACCGACCAGGACCTGCACGATATCGAATTCGCCCAGACCCAAGTGCGCAACTTCGCCAGGGCACAGAAGGCGACCATGTCCGAGTTGTCGGTCGAGACCCTGCCCGGCGTGACCTTGGGCCACAAGCACGTCCCGATCAACGCCGTGGGGTGCTACGTTCCCGGCGGCAAGTATCCCCTGCTGGCTTCCGCCCATATGTCGGTGATCACCGCCAAGGTTGCCGGCTGCGAGCGGGTCATCACTTGCGCTCCGCCTTTCGGAGCCAAGCCGGCACCGGCTGTCGTCGCCGCACAGGCGATGGCCGGTGCCGATGAAATCTATGTCCTGGGCGGGATCCAGGCGATCGGCGCCATGGCCATCGGCACCGAAACCATTACCCCGGTCGACATGCTGGTCGGGCCCGGCAATGCCTTTGTTGCCGAAGCCAAGCGCCAGCTTTATGGCCGCGTGGGCATCGACCTGTTCGCCGGCCCGACCGAAACGCTGGTCATTGCCGACGACACCGTCGATGGCGAACTGTGCGCCACCGACCTGCTCGGCCAAGCCGAGCACGGCCCGACCTCGCCGGCGATCCTGCTGACCACCTCGGAGAAGCTGGCCCGTGAAACCATGGCGGAGATCGAGCGGCTGCTGGCCATTCTGCCCACGGGCGAGATCGCCCGGAAATCCTGGGCGGATTATGGCGAGGTCATCGTGTGCGAGGACTACGAGGAAATGCTGGTCGAGGCCGACCGCATTGCTTCGGAACATGTGCAGGTGATGACCGATCGCGACATGTGGTTTCGCGACAAGCTGACCAATTACGGTGCCCTGTTCCTTGGCCCGCGCACCAATGTCGCTTACGGGGACAAGGTGATCGGCACCAATCATACCCTCCCCACAATGAAGGCAGCGCGCTATACGGGAGGCCTGTGGGTGGGAAAATTCATGAAGACCTGTACGTGGCAGACCGTCACCAGCGATGCGGCTTCCGCCATGATCGGTGAATACGGCTCGCGCCTGAGCATGCTGGAAGGCTTTGTCGGCCACGCCGAACAGGCCAATGTGCGGGTGCGCCGCTATGGCGGCCGCAACATTGCCTATGGCACGGCGGCCACGCCGCCTACGGAGGCCACCGAGTAAATGACTCTGCCACGCACACCCAGCTTTCGCCTCGACGGCAAGCGGGCCCTTGTTACCGGGGGCACGCGCGGCATCGGGCTGGGCGCGGCCGTGGCGCTGGCAGAAGCGGGCGCAGCAGTGATCATAGCGGCGCGCACCGCCAGGGATATCGAGGCAGTCGTCAACCAGATGGCGGACGCGGGACTGCCGGCCGAGGGGGTGGCGCTCGACATAAACGATCATAGCGCGGTGAAGGCGTTCGTCGATGATGTCGAGCCGTTCCAGGTCCTGGTCAATTCGGCCGGCACGGCGCGCCATTCGCGCTTCGCCGATATCACGCCGGCCAATTATCAGGCCGTCATGGACCTGAACCTGAGCGCCACGCTTTTTGTCTCCCAGGCCGTGGTGGCGCGATTGGTAAAGCTGGGCTTGCCCGGCTCCATCATCCATATTTCCTCTCAGATGGGCCATGT
>JAQGJI010000058.1 GCA_028290685.1 Devosia sp.
TAGCCAAACGCCGGGCGCCCATGGCACAAAGCCATCGCCTCGCTCACAGGAACCGCCGGCTTGCCCCACCAGATCATCGGCCACGCCATTGTTTCGGTCGACGGCAAGATCGCGGCGGCGGATGGCAACATGCCGCCCCATCTCAGGAACGACGCCGACTGGCGCCGTTTCCAGGCCCAGCTCGACAGGGCCGATCTGGTGGTGCTGGGCCGCAAGGGGCATGAGCGGAACCCCAATCGCGGCCGCCGAAGACTGGTCGCCACCAGCCGCGTCAGTACGCTTTCCTGCGACCCTGCCGATCAGCTCGCCACGTTCTGGAACCCGGCGGGCATGAACTTCGAACAGGTGCTCGCGGCCCTGGGCTACGAGGATCCGGTGGTGGCGGTCGCCGGCGTGTTCGACCTGTTCCGCACCCGGTTCACCGCCTTCGAGCTTGCCGAAATCCACACGGTGCTGCTGCCCGATGGCCTGCCCTGCTTCGAGCAGGGCCATCCGCGATCGGTGCTTGCCCAAGGTGGCCTGTTCCCTGCCGGCTGGGAGCTGCTGGACCCGGTTGCGCATGTGTCCCTCACCCGCTGGACACGCTGATCCTACAGTTTCCTACAGCTTTGGAGCGCAGTTCCTATAGGACTTTGGCAAATCCACTTGCTCCCTGTTTGGAATTGTGCAAATGTGGCTCCGTTAGGGCAGTATCTCTGTCCTATCTGAGGCGTCGCCCCGCTCTCCGCGGCCAGCGCGCGCGCTGGTCCGGCTGGACCGATCTGCGATGATCGGAAACGGATAGGCGGAGCGTATAAAGCTCGAAGTTTGAGTGGCCATTTGGATGCAGCGCCACTCCCCAAAAATGGACGAGATTGCTCTTTCGAGACGTACTGTGTACGACCCGCCCGAACAATTCGCCCACCAGAGGACGAGACCGCATCCAGCCCCCGGCACCATCAGGATGCACACGACATAGCGAGCCAGCCCGGCAACGGGCGCGATCACCAAGCAAGGAACACGACATGGCACACCAGCAGAACGGACAATCCACTCCTTCTAGCAGCACCGCCACTCGTAAAACCTTGATCGAGAACGCCCGTCCGGTATCAGGCCGCCCCGCGGCGCAAGGGCTCTACGACCCCGCCAACGAGCACGATGCCTGCGGCATCGGCATGATCGCCAACATCAAGAACAAGCCCAGCCACGAAGTGGTGCAAAAAGGCTTGGAAATCCTCGAAAATCTGGAACACCGCGGCGCTGTGGGTGCCGACCCGCTGATGGGCGATGGCGCCGGTATCCTGGTGCAAACCCCACATGCCTTCTTTGCCAAGGTCATGGGCTTCCCCCTTCCCGAAAAGCATCACTACGCCGTAGCGATGATCTTTTACCCCAACGACCCTGCCCTGCGCGATCGCTGCGCCGAGGCTGTGCGCCGCTGCATCGCCAGCGAGGGCCTGCTTCTCCTGGGCGAGCGCGTCGTCCCCACCGACAATTCGCCCCTGAGCCAGGGCGTCATTGCCACCCAGCCCATCATCGAGCAGATGGTGATCGCGCGCCCGCAAGGGCTCACCCTCGACGAATTCGAGCGCAAGTTGCTGATCGTGCGCAAGGTCATCTCCAACACCGTCTACGCCCAAGTGCCCCAGAGCAACACCGACAACGGCTTTTATGTCGTGTCCATGTCGGCGCGCACCCTGGTCTACAAGGGTATGTTCCTGGCCGCCCAGCTCAAGGCCTTCTACCCCGATCTGTCGGACGAGAGCTTTGAATCCGCCATTGCTCTGGTGCACCAGCGCTTCTCGACCAATACCTTCCCCTCCTGGAAGCTGGCGCACCCCTATCGCATGACCACCCACAATGGTGAGATCAACACCATCCGTGGCAACGTCAACTGGATGGCAGCCCGCCAGGCCTCCGTGCACTCCCGCTATTTCGGCGACGATATCGCCAAGCTCTGGCCCATCTCCTACGAGGGCCAGTCCGACACCGCATGCTTTGACAACGCGCTCGAATTCCTGGTGCGTGGCGGCTATCCCCTGCCCCACGCCGCCATGATGCTGGTGCCCGAAGCCTGGGCCGGCAATCCGCTGATGGATGAAAAGCGGCGCGCGTTCTATCAATACCACGCCTCCCTGATGGAGCCGTGGGATGGGCCCGCTGCCATGTCGATCTCGGACGGCCGCTATGTCGTGGCAACGCTGGATCGCAATGGCCTGCGTCCCGCCCGCTACCTTGTGACCAAGGAAGGCCACGTCGTCCTTGCGTCCGAATCCGGCGTGCTCGACATCCCCGACGAAGACATCGTCGAGCGCTGGCGCCTGCAGCCCGGCCGCATGCTGCTGATCGACCTCGAACAGGGCCGCATCATCTCCGACGACGAGATCAAGGCAACGCTGGCCACCGCCAACCCTTATGCCGATTGGCTCGCCCGCACCCAGATCGTGCTGGAGGATTTGCCGCCAGTTCCGCCCAAGGCCCCCGAACCCACTGAAGCCCTGCTCGACCGGCTGCAGGCCTTTGCCTACACCCAAGAGGACATCAAGCTCCTGATGGCGCCCATGGCCACCACCGGCCAGGAAGCCGTGGGCTCGATGGGCACGGATACGCCCATCTCGGCGCTGTCGAACCAGTCAAAGCTGCTCTACACCTATTTCAAGCAGAACTTTGCGCAGGTCACCAACCCGCCCATCGATCCGATCCGCGAGGAATCGGTGATGAGCCTTGTCTCGTTCATCGGACCGCGCCCGAACCTGTTCGATCTTGAGGGTCTTTCCACGGTCAAGCGCCTTGAAGTGCGCCAGCCCATCCTGACCAATGAGGATCTCGAAAAGATCCGCGGCATTGGCGAGATCGAAACCAACCAGTTCAAGACCAAGACGCTCGACATCACCTATCCCAAGACCCAGGGTGCTGCTGGCATGGAGACAGCCATCGACGCCTTGTGCCAGGCTGCCGAAGACGCCGTGCGTGGCGAATACAACATCATCATTCTGTCCGACCGACACGTGGCTGCGGACCGGCTGGATATCCCCACCCTGCTGGCGCTCGCCGCCGTGCACCATCACCTGATCCGCAAGGGCCTGCGCACCTCCACCGGCCTTGTGGTGGAAACCGGCGAAGCCCGCGAAATCCACCACTTCGCCATGCTGGCCGGCTATGGCGCGGAAGCGATCAACCCGTACCTCGCCTTTGAGGCACTGCAGTCGCTTCATGCCGAGGGCAATTACCCCGATGAAGTCTCGGCCGATGAAGTGGTCTACCGCTACATCAAGTCGGTGGGTAAGGGCCTGCTCAAGGTCATGAGCAAGATGGGCATTTCGACCTATCAGTCCTATTGCGGCGCCCAGATATTCGACGCCGTGGGCCTCAATTCCGAATTCGTTGGCAAGTACTTCTTCGGCACCGCGACCTCCATCGAGGGCGTGGGCCTTGCCGAAGTCGCCGAGGAAACCGTTCGCCGCCACAGTCTCGCCTTTGGCGACGATGTCGTGCTGCGCAAGGCGCTCGATGTGGGCGGCGAATATGCCTATCGTATCCGGGGCGAAAAGCACGCCTGGAGCCCCGATGTCGTTGCCGATCTCCAGCACGCCGTGCGCACGAAGGACGATTCTCCGCAAACCGCGCAGGACCGCTACAACAGCTTTGCGCAGCGCGTGAACGAGGGCGAAAACGGCTATCTCGCCATCCGCAACCTCTTCGACATCAAGCCGCTCGGGCAAGCCGTGCCGATCGAGGACGTCGAGCCGGCCGTGGATCTGGTCAAGCGCTTCGTCACCGGTGCCATGAGCTTTGGCTCCATCTCGCGCGAAGCCCATACCACCTTGGCCCAGGCGATGAACCGCATTGGCGGCAAGTCCAACACCGGCGAAGGCGGCGAGGAACCCGACCGCTACAAGCCCCTGCCCGACGGCTCGCGCAATCCTTTGCGCTCCGCCATCAAGCAGATCGCTTCGGGCCGCTTTGGCGTCACCACCGAATACCTGGTTAACGCCGATCAGCTCCAGATCAAGGTCGCGCAGGGTGCCAAGCCCGGTGAAGGCGGCCAGTTGCCGGGCCACAAGGTGGACTGGATCGTCGCCAAGACGCGTCATTCGACGCCCGGCGTGGGCCTTATCTCCCCGCCGCCGCACCACGACATCTATTCCATCGAAGATCTCGCCCAGCTCATTTACGATCTCAAGAACGTCAATGAAGCCGCCGATATTTCGGTCAAGCTCGTCTCCGAGGTCGGCGTCGGCACGGTTGCGGCCGGCGTTGCCAAGGCACGCGCCGACCACATCACGGTTTCCGGCTATGATGGCGGCACGGGCGCTTCGCCCCTGACTTCGCTCAAGCATGCCGGCGGCCCGTGGGAAATCGGCCTGGCCGAAACCCACCAGACCCTGGTCCTCAACCGCCTGCGCTCCCGCGTGGTCCTTCAGGTCGATGGCGGCCTCAAGACCGGCCGGGACGTGCTGATCGGTGCCCTGCTGGGTGCCGACGAGTTCGGCTTCTCCACCGCGCCCCTGATCGCAGCGGGCTGCATCATGATGCGCAAGTGCCACCTCAACACCTGCCCGGTTGGCGTCGCCACCCAGGATCCGGTGCTGCGCAAGCGCTTCAAGGGCACGCCCGAGCACGTCATCAATTACTTCTTTTTCATCGCCGAAGAACTGCGCGGCCTGATGGCATCCATGGGTGCCCGCACGCTGCAGGAACTCATCGGGCGTTCCGACCTGCTCGATCAAAAGAAGCTTGCCGACCACTGGAAGAGCGAAGGCATCGATCTCACCAGGCTCTTCTTCAAGCCCGAGCCCCTGGGTGGCGACACGCTCTTTAATTCCGAGCGGCAGGACCACCACCTCGAAGCCGTGCTTGATCGCAAGCTGGTCGAACTGGCGCAGCCTGCCCTTGAGAACGGCACGCCCGTTCAAATCGAGCTGCCCATCAAGAGCCGCGACCGCTCTGCCGGTGCCATGCTCTCGGGGGCCCTTGCCAAGAAATATGGACATGAAGGGCTGCCGGAGGACACCATCTCGGTCAAGCTCGCCGGCACCGCGGGGCAAAGCTTCGGCGCGTTCCTGGCGCGCGGCATCTCCATCGATCTGGTGGGTGACGCCAATGACTATGTCGGCAAGGGCCTTTCGGGCGGCCGCATTGTCGTGCGCCCGTCCGACAAGGTCAGCTTCGATCCGTCCAAGTCGATCATCGTAGGCAATACCGTCCTTTATGGCGCCATTGCCGGCGAGTGCTACTTCCGCGGCGTGGCCGGCGAACGCTTCGCCGTCCGCAATTCAGGCGCCCTCGCGGTTGTGGAAGGCACGGGCGATCACGGCTGCGAATACATGACCGGCGGCGTTGTCGTCGTCATCGGCTCCACCGGTCGCAACTTTGCCGCCGGCATGTCGGGTGGCGTGGCCTATGTGCTCGATGAAGACGAAACCTTTCGCGAGCGCTGCAACCTCGCCATGGTCGATCTCGAGCCCGTCGCCGAGGAAGAACAGCTGATGCAGAAGCTCCACCACCATGGCGGAGACCTCGAATGGCATGGCCGCGTCGACATCTCCGGCGACATGACCAAGCATGATGACGAGCGCCTTCATCAGCTGATCTCCAACCATTTGCACTACACCGGCTCGGACCGGGCCAGGTACATCCTCGACCACTGGGTCGAGATGCGGCCAAAGTTCGTGAA
>JAQGJI010000017.1 GCA_028290685.1 Devosia sp.
CGGTGTATTTGAGCGAAGCAAAGGATTTGCCGTTGAGCCAGGTCCAGCGAGACTTGAGATTGGCATTGTGCTCTTTCCAGGCGGCGATCGGATCATCGCGATCGACCCGCGACGCCTTGAAGATGGCCTCGGCAAGCTTGCCCACGGCTATTTCCTCGCTGTCATCGGGAAAGACCAGCCTGGCCCAGGCCGGCGTTGGATAGGAGACGATGTTCCAGTTGATATCAAAGCCGGTGATCAGTTGCAGAGCCGGCTTGTAGGCGGATGAGTTGGCGCGCATGGCGCGGGAGGTCTTGTCCGGGTCCTGGCCAGCCAGCATCATCGGGTTGTCACCCGAAATGGCGAGGCGCGCGGCATTGTTCCGGAAGGCTTCGGCCATGCCGGAGTAGAGCCAGCCTGCAGCTTTGTCGAAGCTCTTGTCATTGCCGTACTTGTAGCGGGCGAGCGTGGCTTCTTCATCGGAATAAATCGTGGTCACCAATCCCGCGCCGGCCTTGTAGGCATGTTCGGTGATGCGGCGCACCAGCGGTGCGGCTGCCATCGGCGCCGTCATCACCAGATCCTGGCCCTCGGCGAGTTGCAGCCCGACCCTGATGGCGACTTCGGCCAGCTTGTCGAGCTTGATGGGGTCTATCGCAGCGGTGGTCATGGGCATGAACTCGTGTTTTGAATCGCTTGGGCGTCAGCCTATCCGCGCTCGGCGCCAAATGTCAGCCGCCACGCAAGATTTCTTTGGCTCCCGCCCTCGCCTACCAAATGGTAATGTGAAACGGCTTGCCCGATCGGGGAGGCTGATCCATTTACCGGGTGATGCAAGCAGCTTGGAGCGGACCCAATGACAACAGCCCTCCTTGGCCGACGCCGCGGCCTGATGCTGGTGAACCCCAATGCCAGACGCGGCAGGGCGGCGCTGGAGCCGGTGATCGCCCGGCTCGAACAGGGCGGCATCGATGTGGTGGTCGAGCGCTTCGACACGCCTGGGGAGGTATCTGCCGATATCGCCCGGCGGCGGCACGAGGCAGACCTGGTGATCGTGTGCGGGGGCGATGGCACCATCAATTCGGCTGCCCGGGGCGTGCTTGAAACCAACTTGCCCATGGGCTTACTGCCGATGGGGACGGCCAACGATCTGGCGCGCACGCTGCGTATTCCCGATGATCTGGTGCGGGCAGCCGATGTGATCGTGGCAGGCAAGCTGCGCCGGATCGATCTGGGCGAGGTCAATGGACATCCGTTCTTCAATGTCGCGAGCCTGGGGTTGAGCGCCGATCTGGCGCGCGGGCTGACGCCCAAAAGCAAGAAGCGCTGGGGCAAGCTCGGCTATAGCCTGGCGGCGCTGCGCGTGCTGGCGGCGGCACGGCCGTTCCGGGCGGAAATCATCAGCGACAGCGGTTCGGTGACGGTCAGGACGCTGCAGATCGCGGTGGGCAATGGCGTGCACTATGGGGGTGGCACGGTGATCCACGAGCACGCCAGCATCGATGACCAGCACCTCGATCTTTATAGTCTTGAACTCAAGAATGTGTGGAAAATCGGGCTGATGCTGGGGGCGTTCCGGCGCGGCCAGCACGGCGCCTGGGACGAGGTGCGGACCTCCAAGAGCACCGAGTTCGACATCCGGACCCGCGAGCCACGCCCGATCAACACCGATGGCGATATCGTCACCCAGACGCCGGCCCATTTCACGATCCGGCCAGGGGCGGTGAGCGTGTTTGCGCCTTAAGGCGAGTGTTATAGGCAGGTCGTGGTCCCCACCCACGATGTTACCCGGGCCTTGACCGGGGCCCGTCCTGAGGTGGCTCATCGTGCCACCCTGGGGCTGTGAGGTGATCTCGGGATGGATCCCGGCTCAAGGCCGGGATGACAGCATGGGTGTTGGAAAAGGGGGAAGCTGGAACCGGGCGTCCCGGGGTAAATCCCACCCCTCCGTAAAAACCCCGGTTGGCAAGGGCGAACTGTTTCGTTACAAATTGTTCACCGCTTCAGATCAGCAACATGGGAGGCGTTGTATGGCAGCATTCACCAGACGTTTCCCATATGGCGGGGCCTTGCGTTAGCTTCCTGCCATTCGCGGCCCGCCGACAGGCGCCGCAGCTGTTTTTAACCACGGCCAGCATGATCTGACGGGATCGCTTCTGGATTGTCCCCGTTGCGGCTGTGCCTTCCATTCTCTCCATTGAAGGGCCGGTTGCCGGAAAACGGGGCCGGGCTGCCGTCATGAGTGTCAAAAAACTCCCTTTTCGCGCCGACGCTTTTCGCCATGTGCTGGGCTTTACCTTTCGCCATTGGGGCAAGCAGAAGCTGCGCGCGGCGCTGATCGGCCTGCTGGTGCTGGCCGCAACCCTGGCCGAGGCGTTCAGCCCCGTGTTTGCCGGCCGCCTGGTCGATGCCGTTGCCTCTGGCAGCGGGCAGGACCACGCATCCTGGATGCCGGCGGTAACCGCCTTCTGGATGATGAGCGGGCTTTATCTGAGCTCGGTCATCCTGCGGCAGTTCGTGTTTTTCAACGTGATCAGTTTCACGCTCAAGATCATGGACGACGTCATCGCCGATGCCTTCGTGCGGGTGCAGCGGTTTTCTACCGACTGGCACGCCAACAGTTTTGCCGGCTCAACCGTGCGCAAGATCACGCGCGGCGCGGGAGCGCTCGACCTGCTCAACGATACGCTGCTGACCGCACTATGGCCCTCCCTCGTGATGTTGCTGGGCGCGACCTTTATCCTGGGTGCGGCCTGGCCGGTGATGGGGCTGGTCGTGGGACTGGGATCGCTGATCTTTGTGGCGATCACGGTGTGGCTGTCGGTGAGCTTCGTGGCGCCTGCGGGCGCCCTGGCCAATGCCTGGGACACCAAGATGGGTGGCGCCCTGGCCGATGCGGTCAGTTGCAATGCGGTGGTCAAGGCGTTTGGTGCTGAAACGCGCGAGGAAGCCATCCTGCATCGCGTGGTTGGCAAGTGGCGCAAGCGGACGGCCCGGGTGTGGAGGCGCGGAACCCTGAACGGGGGCGCGCAGGGCCTGATGATGGCGCTGATGCAGGGGGCAATTCTGGGCACCGCCCTGGTGCTGTGGAGCCAGGGCGCGGCAAGCCCGGGCGACATCACTTTCGTTCTGACCATGTTCTTTGTGCTGCAAGGCCATTTGCGCGATGTGGGGCAGCACATCCGCAACCTGCAGCGCTCGGTCAACGACATGGAGGAACTGGTGGATCTGGAGCGCCAGCCAGTCGGCATCGAGGACAGGCCCGGTGCCAAGCCGATCCGGATCAGCGCCGGCGCCATCGCGTTCAAGGATGTGACGTTTCGGTACGGCTCGCATGTCACCCCGCTTTATCGCGATTTCTCCGTCACCATCGCGCCGGGGGAACGGGTGGGGCTGGTCGGCCATTCGGGCTCGGGCAAAACCACGTTCGTCAAACTGATCCAGCGGCTTTATGACATCAACAGCGGCGAGATCCTGGTGGACGGGCAGAACATCGCCCAGGTGCAGCAATCAAGCCTGCGCGCGCAGATCGCCATTGTGCAGCAGGAGCCGATCCTGTTTCACCGCACGCTGGCGGAAAACATCGCCTATGCCCGCCCTGGCGCCTCGCGGGCCGAAATCGAGCAGGCGGCCATGCAGGCCAATGCCCATGATTTCATT
>JAQGJI010000033.1 GCA_028290685.1 Devosia sp.
CAGGAGCCATGCGGCCCCCTTGCTGCTCTTTGCCCCCGGGCCCTGCGCTCAAGGCATAGCCGGCCAAGACCCGCTTACCCGGGTTGCGCCCCGGGGGGTGATGCTTGCCGGCACCCGCACCGCAGGGCGGGCCGGAACAGGTTCCGTTGCCGCCGCGTCAGGGCAATTCGACCGGTCAGAGGCGGCAGGGGGGCAGGGGCTGGCGAGCCGCCATGTGGCGTGCTCCTAGCGCAGCCCGGACGCTTGCAGCAGGCCAGCGCGCTTGGCATCGTAATAATAGCCGCGCGCATAAAACCGCACTGCCTGATCCGGATTGCCCCGGGCGGTGACATAGGCCCCGGCCAGGTAGCGTACCGCATAGCGCAGATTGGTTTCCGCATCGAGCAGGCCCGAAGGGGAGCCCCGATAGCCCATGCCGCTGGCCGTGGCGTGGGAAATCTGCATCAGCCCGTAATAGGGGCCGTTGCGCGCCGCCGGATTGTAATTGCTTTCCCGCACGATGACGCGGCGAACCAGGCTTTCGGGCACATTGTACTGCTGGGCATAATGGGCGATCAATGGATCGAGCGCCCCATTGGCATACCCCATGGCTGATGGAGCGCCCGGCACGGCCGAAGCCGCGGGAACGTGGCCGGCCGGTGTTGCAGGAGCAAAGCTGGCCAGGGCAGCAGCGGCGGGAGCCGGTTTGAGCGCGCTCATCGAGCATCCCGACACCAGCAGCGCCAACAGGGCCGTGGCGCTGAGCCTGAGTGCAGTTTCGCCCCGATTGCTTCGGCTCGCCATGACTATGTCCCAGTGCATTTCACCAGAGCCCGCGATAGGGCCCAATAGCGGCGTCTTGATGGCAGCAGGATGACCGGGGGCCCGCAGCAGGCCGCAAGGTGAGCCCCCCGGCTGGCCAACAGCAGATGAAAGCGAAAAAACCGGCCACTAAGCCGTTGCGCCGCCCGCTGCCTTTGGCTAGGTTGCACCCTGTTCGGCCGGGGGGCACACCCCCCGCATACGGCATGCACCCGTAGCTCAGCTGGATAGAGCGCTGCCCTCCGAAGGCAGAGGTCACAGATTCGAATTCTGTCGGGTGCGCCATCGTTTCCTAGTTATCGTCGGGCCCTGTTTGCGTGCCGGCCGGAGGAAACGAGTTGAGCATCGCCATCAGGTGAATGTCGATGCTTTGCCCGTCGATAAGGGCGCCCATGCGTCTGGTTCCCTCCAGGACAAAGCCGTGCTTGTGGTAGAGCGCGATGGCGCTGGCGTTAGGGGCGAAGACTTCAAGCTCGATGCGTCGAAAGCCTTTTGCCCGCGCGGCCTCAAGCGTTGCCGCCAGCAATCGGCTGCCAATGCCCTGGCCTCTATAGGGTGGGATCACTCCCATCCCCAGCGTGCCGCAATGGCGGAAAAAGGTGTTTGCCTGCCGGCAAATGTCGCACCAGCCGACGACACTCGATCCGCTTAGGGCGACAAATTGCGGATTGCCGTGCCGGATATTGCCCGCAACAAAGCCCGCGCAACTCTCGTAGGGAGGTGCTTGTTCCGAGGACAAGAAGCGGCGCTCGCGGGCGATGCCGTCAAGGGCCTGGTAAAACCCGTCCAGGTCGCCCATTTCGATGGGCCTGATGGTCACGGCCATTTATTGTTTCCCTGCATGAGCTGCACTGGATCATAGGGCAAAAACCGCCGGATCCCGGCGATCATCGCCCGATGGCGGGTTTGGTGCAAAGGGCAGCATCTCAATCCGGGGAAAATTATGGGCGCTCACCACCAGCCTGGCGAGTGCCCCAGTTGATCGCGCGTGCCTCGTCCTGGGCGACGACCGGGCCAGCTCGGCTATGTCAGCCACCGGCTCCGCCCGGCGCGCCGCGCACGCAGCGATCCTGAAGTGGTGTTTGTCGCCCTGACCGCCTGTCGTTCCGGCAATGGGGCGAGCAAAACAGGAGCTTGGCGCGTTGCGAGCGGCCATCGGCGATGGTTTGGGCAAGGGCAATGGCATTCTGGAGGTGCAAAAGGACAGTGCGCTGTTTATCAGCAAGAAGGAGGGCTGATCCGCAGCGACCTTGCTGAACATGGGGGGAATGCATTGTGAACCTGATCGAGCGACAGGCCGAAATCGTCAATCTTGCCAAGCTGTCGGGCAGAGTCATGGTGGAAGCGCTGGCGGCCCAGCTGGGGGTGACGGCCCAGACCGTGCGCAAGGATCTCAACGAGCTGTGTGACCGGGGCCTTCTCAAGCGTACCCATGGGGGCGCAATGTTTCCCTCCGGTGTCGAAAACATGGAGTACGAGGCCCGCCGCAGCATTGCCGCGCAGGAAAAAGCGGCCATCGGCCGGGCCGCCGCCACCCTGATCCCCAACAATGCCTCGCTGTTCATCAATATCGGCACGACCACGGAGGCCGTCAGCCAGGCGCTGCTGGACCATACCGGCCTGATGGTGATCACCAACAACATCAATGTCGCCAATCGCATGCGGGTGGTTCCCACGATCGAGGTGGTCATCGCCGGCGGCATCGTGCGCGGCTCCGATGGCGGGGTGGTGGGCGAGGCCGCGGTCGACTTCATCCGCCAGTTCAAGGTGGACTTCGCGGTGATCGGCACGTCGGCGATCGATGCGGATGGAGCACTGCTCGATTTCGATTTTCGAGAAGTGAAAGTGGCACAGGCGATCATCGCCAATGCCCGGCACGTCATCCTGGTGTCGGATTCCACCAAGTTCGAGCGAACCGCGCCGGTGCGGATTGCTCATCTGTCCCAAGTCCATACCTTTATTACCAACGAGTGTCCGCTGGCCTCCGTGCGGCAGGTCTGCATGGAGGCGGGCGTGCAGATCATCGAGACCGCCCGCCTTTCGCAATAGCAGCCCGCCAGGCGACACACTTTCGGTATGCAGCGGTTTTTATAGGTTTTTTCTTTCGGTTGACATTCGATTTTGTTTCGTCTTACCCTTCGGCTGTTCCAGAATGACTGTATATCAGCGGCGGAACACTGGAGGGACAAGCAAGACGCGGCACGGATCAAGGGTCCGCCTCGGGCAGGAGGCGCCGGTCGCATGCCAAGTGCCCGGAGGGCGCGGGCCCCGCACGGGCGGTGATCAGCGATAAGGGCGACTGGTGCAGGAGCGAGCAGGGGCCGCCGGGCGCCGCTGTCGGGCTCGCCGGACGGGAGGCAATCATACTGGCGCTGGATGCGCACAGGGCTGCGCTGGCAGGCCAGGGAGGAACCAAGAACCGTGCTCGAACTGAAAAACATCACGCGAATTGTCGGGGCCGAGACCCACATCGACAATGTCTCGCTGCGGCTCGAGCGCGGCACGCTCAACGTGCTGCTGGGCCCCACGCTGTCGGGCAAGACCAGCCTGATGCGCCTGATGGCGGGGCTGGACAAGCCCACCAGCGGCAGCATCACCTTTGATGGCACCGACGTCACGGGCGTGCCGCCCCAAAAGCGCGACGTGGCGATGGTGTTCCAGCAGTTCATCAACTATCCCACCATGACGGTGTATGAAAACATCGCCTCGCCCATGCGCGTCGCGGGTGCCAGCCGCCAGGCCATCGATGCAGCCGTGCAGCGCGCCGCCGCGCTGATGAAGCTGACGCCCTATCTGGAGCGCATGCCGCTCAACCTGTCGGGCGGCCAGCAACAGCGCTGCGCGCTGGCCCGGGCCATCGTGAAGAATGCGGGCCTGGTGCTGCTCGATGAGCCGCTGGCCAATCTCGACTACAAGCTGCGCGAGGAGCTGCGGGCGGAATTGCCGCGCATCTTTGCGGAGGCGGGGACGATCTTTGTTTATGCCACCACCGAACCCTCCGAGGCGCTGCTGCTGGCGGGCAATACGGCAACGCTGTCACAAGGCCGGGTGACCCAGTTCGGGCCCACCATCGAGGTGTTCCGCCGTCCCGACGACCTCATCACCGCCCAGACCTTTTCGGATCCACCGCTCAACACCATCGCCATGCACAAGGCAGCTGGCCAGTTCCGCCTGGAGGGCGGGGTGGCCTTTCCGGCGCCGGCAGCGCTGGGGGAGGTGCCCGATGGCCACTACACCATTGGCTTTCAGCCCCATCACCTTGGGCTTGCGCGCACCAGCCCCGAGGCCCTGGCCCTGCAAACCAGGGTAACGGCCATGGAAATCACGGGCTCGGAAAGTTTCGTGCACCTGGGCTTTGCCGACGCCAGCTGGGTGATGCTGACCCCGGGCGTGCAGGAGTTTGCGGTGGGCCAGCAGCTCGAGGTGTTTCTTGATCCCCGGCTGCTGCTGGTGTTCGACAGCCACGGGCGCGCGGTGACGGCCCCGGGCCGGCTTGCGGCATAAGGAGAGGACCATGGCCCGCATCGATCTCGACCATATCCGGCACTCCTACCTGGCCAACCCGCTCACCGATGACGACTTTGCCCTCAAGGAGGTGCATCACGGCTTTGCCGAAGGCGGCGCCTATGCCCTGCTGGGGCCCTCGGGCTGCGGCAAGACGAGCCTGCTCAACATCATTTCGGGGCTGGTCCAGCCCTCGCGCGGGCGCATCCTGTTTGACGGCACCGACGTGACGCATATGAGCACCGAGCGGCGCAACATTGCCCAGGTGTTCCAGTTTCCGGTGATCTACGACACCATGAGTGTCTATGACAACCTCGCCTTCCCGCTGCGCAACCGGGGCGTGCCGGAAGCCGACATTTCCCGGCGGGTCAACGAGACGCTTGAAATCATCGGGCTGGCCGAGCGGGCCCGCAACCGCGCCCGCGGCCTCACCGCGGACCTCAAGCAGAAGATTTCGCTGGGCCGCGGCCTGGTGCGCTCGGACGTCAATGCCATCCTGTTCGACGAACCGCTGACGGTGATCGACCCGCACATGAAATGGCAGCTGCGCAGCCAGCTCAAGGAATTGCACAAGCGCTTCGGCTACACCATGGTCTATGTCACGCACGACCAGACCGAGGCCTTGACCTTTGCCGATACGGTGGTGGTCATGTTTGAAGGCCAGATCGTGCAGATCGGCACCCCGGCCGAGCTGTTCGAGCGGCCCAGCCACACTTTTGTGGGCTATTTCATCGGTTCCCCCGGCATGAATGTGCTGCCCGTGACGCTGGATGGCGCCGTCGCCCGGCTGGGCAGCCGGAGCATCGATCTACCCGGCGCGGCGATCCCCGCGGCTGGGGCGAAGACCGAGCTGGGCGTGCGTCCCGAATATGTACGGATCGGGGCATCGGGCCTGCCGATGCAGGTGCGGGCCGTGGAAGACATCGGGCGCCACAAGATCGTGCGTGGCAGCATCGAAGGGTGCGAACTCGCCGCCATCGTGCCGGAGGGGGAGGGCATCCCTGCCGACCCCCATGTCAGCTTCGATCCCAGGGGCATCAACATCTATGCCGATTCCTGGCGTCTGGAACCGAGGGCCTGAGCATGGAAAGAACCCTCAACAACAAGGCCTGGTTCCTGGTGCTGCCCGTGCTGGTGCTGGTGGCCTTCTCCGCCATCATCCCGCTGATGACCGTGGTCAATTATTCGGTGCAGGATACCTTTGGCAACAACCAGTTCTTCTGGGCGGGGCTGGACTGGTTCGAGGACGTACTGGGATCGGACCGGTTCTGGAACGCGCTGGGGCGCAACCTGATCTTTTCGGCCATCATCCTTGCCATCGAAGTTCCGCTGGGCATCTATATCGCGCTCAACATGCCCAAAAAGGGCTGGGGCGTGCCGGTGTGCCTGGTGCTGATGGCGCTGCCATTGCTGATCCCGTGGAACGTGGTGGGCACGATCTGGCAGGTTTTTGGCCGTGTCGATATCGGCCTGCTCGGCCGCACGCTGACGGCGCTGGGCATCGACTACAATTACGTGCAGGACCCGCTCGACGCCTGGGTCACCATCATCGTGATGGATGTGTGGCACTGGACGAGCCTGGTCGTGCTGCTGTGCTATGCCGGCCTTGTATCGATCCCCGACGCCTATTACCAGGCCGCCAAGATCGACGGCGCCTCGCGCTGGAGCGTGTTCCGCTTCATTCAGCTGCCCAAGATGGGCCGCGTGCTGCTGATCGCGGTGCTGCTGCGCTTCATGGACAGCTTCATGATCTACACCGAACCCTTCGTCGTCACCGGCGGGGGCCCGGGCAATGAAACCACCTTCCTTTCCATCGATCTGGTCAAGATGGCCATCGGGCAGTTCGACGTGGGCCCGGCAGCGGCGATGTCCTTGGTGTATTTCCTGATCGTGCTCTCGCTGAGCTGGGTATTTTACACCGTGATGACCAATCAGGGCCAGGAGACCGGCAAATGAGCGATCGCGAACTTTCGGCCAGCGACCTGCCTGCCGCAGCTGCCGCCACCGCCGGCCCGGCAAGGATCGCCGCCGTCAACAGCCGCCGCCCGCTCAGGCTGGGCTGGCTGGTGCCCACGATCTACATCCTGTTTCTGCTTTTGCCGATCTACTGGCTCGCCAATATGAGCTTCAAGACCAACCAGGAGATCACGTCGACCTTCACGCTGTGGCCCAACCAGTTCACGCTGCGCAACTACGCGGTGATCTTCACCGATCCGTCCTGGTATTCGGGCTACATCAACTCGATCATCTATGTGGCGCTCAATACGGTGATCTCGCTGGCGGTGGCCCTGCCGGCGGCCTATGCCTTCTCGCGCTATCGCTTCGTGGGCGACAAGCACCTGTTTTTCTGGCTGCTGACCAATCGCATGGCGCCCCCCGCGGTGTTCGCGCTGCCCTTTTTTCAGCTCTATTCGGCGTTCGGCCTGATCGACACCCATATCGCGGTGGCCCTGGCGCACTGCCTGTTCAACGTGCCGCTGGCGGTGTGGATCCTGGAGGGATTCATGAGCGGAGTGCCCAAGGAGATCGATGAAACCGCCTATATCGACGGGTATTCGTTTCCGCGCTTTTTCGTGAAGATCTTCATGCCCCTGATCGCCTCGGGCATCGGGGTGGCGGCCTTCTTCTGCTTCATGTTTTCCTGGGTCGAACTGCTGCTGGCCCGCACGCTCACCACCACCGATGCAAAACCGATATCGGCGATCATGACGCGCACGGTTTCGGCCTCGGGCATGGATTGGGGCGTGCTGGCGGCGGCGGGCGTGCTGACCATCATTCCAGGCGCGCTGGTGATCTATTTCGTGCGCAACTACATCGCCAAGGGCTTTGCCCTGGGCCGGGTCTAGGAGGCAGGCATGGACTTTTCGTGGATGGCGTGGACCTGGCCGACAGCGACTTTCTTTGGGATCATCTTTGCCCTGCTGGGGGTCATGGCGTTCTGGGAGTACCGCGTGCCGGGCGGCAACCCGCGTGTCGGCATCCTGCGTTTCCAGACCACGCGCGGGGATCGCCTGTTTATCTCGCTGCTTGGCAGCGGGTTCATCAATCTTGCCTGGCTTGGCCTTGTTGGCCCGCAGCTATGGTGGAGTCTCGCCCTATCGGTGGTCTACGCGGTGTGCGTGTTCCGCTTTGTCTAGGGGAGTTAAGGCCGGGAGCCGCCGCCGAAACGGCGATTGCTCCCATATCGCAGTCGAAATCCAGGGAGGATTCATATGCGCAGGCACCTGCTAACGTCGACGACAGCATTCGTCTTGCTGCTCGCCGCCAGCCCCGCTTGGGCTCAAAGCATGGACGAGGGGATCAAGTTCCTCGATGCGGAAATCGGGGACATGTCGACGCTCTCGCGCGCCGACCAGGAGGCAGAACTGAAATGGTTCATGGACGCGGCCGCCCCCTATGTGGGCATGGACATCAAGGTTGTATCCGAAACCATCACGACCCATGAGTACGAGTCCAAGGTGCTGGCCCCGGCCTTCACCGCCCTTACCGGCATCAACGTTACCCATGACCTGATCGGCGAAGGGGACGTGGTGGAAAAGCTGCAGACCCAGATGCAGTCGGGCGAAAATATCTATGACGCCTATATCAACGACAGCGATCTGATCGGCACCCACTGGCGCTACCAGCAGGCCCGCAGCCTGACCGACTGGATGGCCGGCGAGGGCGCTGAGGTGACCAACCCCAATCTGGGGATCGATGACTTCATCGGTACCTCCTTCACCACCGCTCCCGATGGCGAGCTGTACCAGCTGCCCGACCAGCAGTTCGCCAACCTCTACTGGTTCCGCTACGATTGGTTCAACGATCCAAAGAACCAGGAAGATTTCCGGGCCGAGTATGGCTATGAGCTTGGCGTGCCCGTCAACTGGAGCGCCTACGAGGACATCGCCAAATTCTTCACGGGCCGCGAGATCGACGGTCAGTCCGTCTATGGCCACATGGATTACGGCAAGAAGGATCCCTCGCTGGGCTGGCGTTTCACCGATGCGTGGCTCTCCATGGCCGGCAATGGCGACAAGGGCATTCCCAACGGGTTGCCGGTCGACGAATGGGGCATCAAGGTGGACGAGAATTCGCGTCCGGTCGGCTCCTGCGTCGCGCGTGGCGGCGACACCAATGGCCCCGCCTCGGTTTATGCCATCCAGAAGGCCATCGACTGGCTCAAGGATTATGCGCCACCCGAAGCTGCCGGCATGACCTTCTCGGAATCCGGTCCGGTACCGGCCCAGGGCGCGGTTGCCCAGCAGATTTTCTGGTATACCGCCTTCACCGCCGACATGGTCAAGGAAGGCCTGCCGGTCATGAACGAGGACGGCACGCCGAAGTGGCGCATGGCTCCCTCGCCCCATGGCGTCTACTGGCAGGAAGGCATGAAGCTGGGATATCAGGACGTTGGCAGCTGGACGCTGCTGAAGTCGACCCCGGTTGATCGGGCCCAGGCCGCCTGGCTCTATGCGCAGTTCGTGACCTCGATGACGGTCGACGTCAAGAAGTCCCATGTGGGGCTTACCTTTGCCCGTGAATCGACGATCCGGCACCAGAGCTTCACCGACCGGGCGCCCGAGCTGGGTGGCCTGATCGAGTTCTACCGCTCGCCGGCACGCGTGCAGTGGTCGCCTACCGGCACCAATGTTCCAGATTATCCAAAGCTGGCACAGCTGTGGTGGCAGGCAATCGGGGATGCATCGTCCGGCGCCAAGACCGCACAGGAAGCAATGGACTCCCTGTGCGCCGAGCAGGAAAGCGTGATGGAGCGGCTCGAGCGTGCCGGCGTGCAGGGCGATATCGGCCCGCTGCTCGCCGAAGAGCATGACCTGGCCTACTGGAACGCCGACGCCGTGGCCAAGGGCAACCTCGCCCCGCAACTGGCCATTGCCGACGAAAAGGAACAGCCGATCACCGTCAACTACGACGAACTGGTCAAGAGCTGGGCCGACGCCAACGCAGCCAACTAAGGCGCCGCCAACCACCAACAAAGTGCCGGGATCCTGGTCCCGGCACGCAGTGCTGCAAGGGCGGGCGGGATCGGCGGCACGCCCGGGATCTTCAGGGGATGAGCCTGACCCCGCGCGCCTTGGTGATATAGCGCCAAAGCCATTGCAGGCTGACCAGCACGCGCTTTTCGGCGTTGACCAGCAGGTACACGTGAACGATGGCCCATAGCAGCCACGCCAGGCTCCCCTTCATGCGGTGCCGGCCGAAATCGAAAATGGCCGCATGGCGTCCGATAACGGCGGTATTGCCACGGTCATGGTAGCGGAACGCGGGCAGGGGATCGCCTGGCTGGGCTGCACTGCGCAGGGCGCGGCCCAGATGGTGGCCCTGCTGTTTGGCAACCTGGGCCAGGCCCGGCAGCGGCTTGCCATCCTGGAGGAAGGCCGCAATATCGCCCATCGCATAAATACCGGGCAGCCCTGGCACCGCCATGTCGGGCCCGACCTCGATACGCCCGGTGCGGTCCGCCTCGACGCCCAGCCATTGCGCGGCAGGAGTTGCCGACACGCCCGCGCCCCACACGATGGTTCCGGCCCCAATGCGTTCATCGTCGATCACGACGCCGTCGGCATCGATCTGGGTGACGCGGCGCCGGGTCATGATCTCCACACCCAGCCGCTCTAGTTCGCGCTGCGCATAGTGGGCGAGTTCCTCGGGAAACTGGGACAGGATGCGGTCGCTGCCCTCCACCAGCAGGACCCGCCCGTTGCGCGGATCGATGTTGCGGAACTCGCCCTTGAGGGTCCAGC
>JAQGJI010000084.1 GCA_028290685.1 Devosia sp.
TTGCTGGCCTATCGGGTGGAACTGGGCGAGCGCGTGGTCAAAGGCCAGCCCGTGGCTGACCTCATCGCCATGGACGGTCCGGAAGCCTTCCTTGGGCGTACGCCGATCCTGGCGGGCACTGACGGCTTCGTGCTCTCCCGCCTTACTGCCAAATACGTCCGGCGCGGCATGGCCATAGCCAAGATCGTTGGCCAAGTCCCCCTGCCCTCGCGCACGGGCGGCTATCTGCTGGAAGACTAGGGCTTACTGGATGCCCAGTTCTGCGTGCTCGAATGCGCGCATCACGCCACGCAATTCGGCCAGCCCCTTCATCCGGCCGATGGTGGGATAGCCGGGCTGCGTGCGTCGTCCCAGATCATCCAGGATATCCTGGCCATGGTCGGGCCGCATCGGAATTGAATGATCGGGGCGCCCTTCTGCCCGGCGACGTTTTTCTTCCCGTACGATTGCCGCGATCAGCGCCACCATGTCGGTGTCTCCGTCGAGATGCTCTGCCTCGAAAAACGAGCCTACGACATCGTCGCTGTCGCGCTTGACGTTGCGCAGATGGAGAAAATGCACCCGCCCGCCCAGCCGGTCCATCATGCCGGGCAGATCATTGTCCGGTCTCGCCCCAAGCGAGCCCGAGCACAGCGTCATCCCGTTAGCAGGACTATCCACTGCACCCAGAATATATTGGTAGTCGGCCTCGGTGGACATCACCCGCGGCAACCCCAGCAGAGCAAATGGCGGATCATCGGGATGACAGCACAGCCGCAGGCCCAGATCCTCTGCCACCGGCACCACTTCGCTCAAGAAATCGACAAAATGCGCCCGCAAACGGTCCCGGTTGATATCGCCATATTCCGCCAGGTGCCCGCGCACGTCCTGCAGGCTCATCGACTCCGTCGACCCGGGCAGGCCCATGGTGACGTTCCGCGCCAACTGCTTGCGGCCCGCATCATCCAGGCCGGCGAAGCGCCGCGCCGCTTGCTCGGCAATGGCATTGGTATAATCCGCCTCCGCGCCCGGTCGCTCAAGCACATGGATGTCAAAGGCGGCGAAATCGTTGATGTCGAACCGCATGCATGAGGCGCCGTTGGCGACTGTGTAGCGCAGGTCGGTGCGCGTCCAATCCAGGACCGGCATGAAATTGTAGCAGATAACTTCAATTCCGGCCTCAGCCAGGTGCCGGAGCGACACCTTGTAGTTGGCGATATGCTCGCGCCAGTCGTTTTTCTGCTTTTTGATGTCTTCGCTGACCGGCAGGCTCTCAACCACATCCCAGGTGAGCCCCGATGCAGACCCATCGTTGCGCGTGCCGATCTCGCGCCGCCGCTGGGCGATCTCCCCGGGCGACCACACCAGTCCATTTGGAATATGGTGCAAGGCGCTCACAACCCCGGTGGCACCCACCTGGGTTATATCGTCAATGCTGCACAAATCCTTGGGTCCGAACCACCGCCAGGTTTGCCGCATGCCGTTGCTCCTCATCTTGTATGGCAGTGCTTGCCACAACGACGCCGCCACGGAAAGCCCTAGAGCTCCTTGTCATAAACAAATTTCGGCATTTGCCATTTCTTGACCAGGGCCAGGATGCGCAAAGGGAAACCGATCGCCAGCGCCGCCAGAATGACCAGGTCTGGATCAAGGTTCGCCGTAACCCCAAAATAGTAGATCATTGCGGTGACGATCGAGACGGTGGCGTAGAGTTCGCTGCGAAACACCAGCGGCACATCGTTGCACAACACGTCCCGCAGGATGCCGCCAACAATGCCCGTCACCATCCCCGACACGATAACGATCAGTGGATGGGCCCCAATCTCCATCGCCACATTGCAGCCAATGATGGTGAAAACAACCAGTCCCAGGCCATCGAGCACCAGGAAGGTCCATTTAAGGCGATGCACGATCCGGGCGATGGCAATGGTGAACAGTGCCGCGCCACATACCAGCAGCAAGATATAGGGGTTGGCCACCCAATAGAGCGGATAGTGCCCCAGGAAAAGGTCACGCGTGGTTCCCCCACCCAGCGCCGTGACGCTGGCCAGCAAGCACACCCCGAACCAGTCCATCTTGCGCCGCCCTGCCGCCAGCGCCGCGGTCATCGCCTCGGCAGTTATGGCGATATAGAAAATGACGTCCAGCATGGCGTGTCCTGTGCAAAGTCCAGAAGGCCGGCCGAGCTTTGGCTTGGCATCATTGCAGCACAGTCCACACCCAAAGGCACGCACTCCGCGGCCGTCCATGCGCTTCTGCGGCGTTTTTGGACCTTGCAGACTGTTTGATCACGCGTTCCGGTGAATCATCTGGCGCGGTTTTCGAGAACTGGAGCGCAGCGTACATGGGTACGTAAGCACCAGAAGAGCACAAAAATCGCGTCAGATGGGTAGCGGATTGGAGTGGTCAGACGGTCGCTCAGATGTGGATCGCGCCATCCCCCAGCGCCAATGCTGCCTCGCGCACGGCTTCCGACAGGGTCGGGTGTGCGTGGGTCGAGCGCGCCAGATCCTCCGATGAGCCGGAAAACTCCATCAGCACCACAAGCTCATGGATCATTTCGCCAGCGTTCTTGCCCACGATGTGGGCGCCCAGCACCCGATCGGTGTTCACATCGCTCAGGATCTTGACGAAGCCTTGCGTTGCCAGCATTGCCTTGGCCCGGCCATTGGCCGTGAAGGGGAACTTGCCGATCTTGTATTCGGTACCCTCGGCCTTGAGTTCGTCCTCGGTCTTTCCCACCGAGGCGACTTCGGGATTGGTATAAACCACTGCCGGGATCGCGGCATAATTTACATGCCCTGCCTGGCCCGCCAGGATTTCCGCTACTGCTATGCCTTCATCCTCGGCCTTGTGCGCCAGCATCGGGCCGGCAATCACATCCCCGATGGCATAGATGCCATCGACCGAGCTCTTGTATTGCCCGTCAACACGTACCCTTCCACGCTCATCAAGCGCCACACCGACAATATCGAGCCCCAGCCCTTCGGTGAACGGCTTGCGGCCAATGGCAACCAGCGCCACATCGGCATCGAGCACTTCGGTCTCACCACCCTTGGCAGGCTCCACGCGCACCTTGAGTGATCCGTCCTCCTGCTTGTCGATGCCTGCGACCTTGCTGGACAGCTTGAACTCCAAGCCCTGCTTTTGCAGCATGCGCTGGAATTGCCGGGCCACTTCACTGTCCATGCCCGGCAGCACGCGGTCGAAATATTCAACCACGGTCACCTGACTGCCCAACCGCGCCCATACCGAGCCGAGCTCGAGCCCGATCACCCCGGCACCGATCACCACCAGCCGGGGCGGCACCTTGTCCAGCGTCAGCGCACCCGTTGAGGTCACGATGGTCTGTTCATCGATTTCGATGCCGGGCAGGCCGGCTGCAACCGAACCGGTGGCGATGATGATGTTCTTGGTGTCGACCTCGCTGCTGGCCCCGTTCTGGGGAGTCACGCGAACCTTGCCGGGCCCGGCGATCGTGCCGATACCGCGCAGCACGGTGATCTTGTTCTTCTTGAACAGATAATCCACGCCCCCGACATTGCCTGCAACGGTTTCGGTCTTGTGGCTCATCATTTGACGCAGGTTCAGAACGGGCTTGGGAATATCGATGCCAAGCGCCTTGAAGCCGTGCGTGGCTTCCTCGAACAATTCAGAGGCATGCAGCAGCGCCTTGGACGGAATGCATCCGATATTGAGGCATGTCCCGCCCAGAGTGGGCCATTTTTCCACCACCCCGACCTTCATCCCCAGTTGCGCCGCTCGGATTGCAGCGACATACCCGCCCGGGCCTGAGCCGATGATGATGAGATCGAACGCGTCTGCCATGATACCTGCCTGAACCCTGTCCTAGTGCTGCTGCGCCAATGCTACGCGAACGGCGAGCACGATGAATGTAACGCCGGTAACGCGATTAAACCACCGGCCAAATTGGAAAAAGCCCTGCCGCACCGCTGCTGTCGTAAAGAATACCGACACCAAAGCGAACCAGGCAAAAAGCATTATGCTCATGCACGCGACATAGAAAACCTTGATGTCGCCCGCGGTATGGACTGAAACCAGCGTGGTGAACAAAGCCAGGAAGAACAGCACGGCTTTGGGATTGAGCAGATTGGTCAGAAAACCCAGCGCAAAAGCGGCGAAATCCCCCCGTTCGGCACCTGCCGGATCCTTGTCGGCGGCAGGTGGCGGGGGCGGCGCGCGCAACGCGGAAATCGCGAGCCAAACCAGATACGCAGCACCCACCCATTTTATGATGTTGAACAGCATCAGCGATTGCCCGACGAGCATACCGATACCCAGCAGCGTATAGCTGCCGTGGACCAGAATCGAAACGGCAATGCCCGCCGAAGTGAACAGGGCTGCGCGCCGCCCATGGGCAATCGACTGCCGCAGCACCATGGCAAAATCTGCGCCCGGTATGATCGCATTGATGCCAAAGGCCAGCATCAATGCCGCAAATTCGAGCCAGGGAAAGGTCATGAACGCACCAGGTTTGGTTTCCCTG
>JAQGJI010000086.1 GCA_028290685.1 Devosia sp.
GCAGGCTGGATTTGCCGGTAGCCGACACTGCTGATGGCTGGTTTGCCCTGCGCGCCACCGACATCTTTCGCTTCCGTGTCCCCGGGGGGCAAAAGGCAGGGCCTCACGCCAAGGCTGCCCTGGCGCAACTGGATTTCCACATGCCGGTTGTCGTGTCCCCCGAAGGCGTCGTTCCCGGTGACCGCCTTGTAGGCATTCTGCAGCCCGACAATCCCATGCTGGTATATCCCATTCATTCCGATGCCCTCATCGAAATGCACGACAGCGACGTCGCCTGGGTAGACGTGCGCTGGAACATAAAGCACGGCGATGACAGGCACTATGGCAGTGTCATCACCATGGAGAGTGTCAATAAGCCCGGCTCACTTGCCCAGATTTCCTCGGCGATTGCCGCCTGTGACGCCAACATCAACAATCTCGTGATGCGGATGATATCGCCCGACTTTCACCAGATGATTTTTGAAATCGAGGTACGCGACCTTGCGCAACTGACAGACGTGCTGGCAACGCTCAAGCGCAGCCCCGGTCTTTCGGCCGTGCAGCGCGCCGGCATCCGCGAGGCGTCCATGATTTCGACCCTGGAATGGGACGGCAAGGTCGACCGGAGGTTCATCGATGACGAAAGATGAAGTGCTCGCTATTTCCCGCGACTGCCGCGCCTTGCTTGAACGTCACTCCATGCTGTCCTGGGGCCTGCGCTCGCCGGTGTTCCTGCCAAAGGCCAAGCTGTTCCAATACGCCGCCCCGACCGAAAAGCTCTGCCGCGGCCTGGCCGCAATAATCCGCGCTGGGGGCTCTGGCGATGTCCTCGGGCTGGTTTCCCCAGCCAGTGCCGGCATCACCCCCGGTTATGAGGCCGCCCCCCATTTCGGCACCCCCGCCTTTGCCGCGGAACGCCTCGCGGGCAGGCTCGAGAGCCCGTCCCGGACGCGATCGGGTGTCGGTTCGAAGGGTCGGGTGAGGGGTGTCGTGCCGGCGGCCGCCACGCCGGCTCGTCCGAACGCTGAACCCGCCTTCCAGCGTGCCACTTGCAGGGGAAGAGGCTCGATTGGCCGGCGATGGGGGGCGTTTGCACCATGATCATCGGTCTCGGCTCCGACCTCATCCAGATCGACCGCGTCGCCAGCACCATAGAGCGCTTCGGCGACCGTTTCACCCATCGCTGCTTCACCGAAGTGGAACGCCGCAAGTCCGACCGGAGGGCCCAGCGTGCCGCCTCATACGCCAAGCGTTTTGCCGCCAAGGAGGCTTGCTCCAAAGCCCTGGGCACCGGCCTTAGCTGTGGCGTTTACTGGCGTGACATGGGCGTGGTGAACCTGCCATCGGGCAAACCGACCATGAGCCTGACCAACGGCGCGGCAGCTGCCTTGGCCCGGCTTGTCCCGCCCGGCTACGCAGCCCACATACACCTCACCATCACCGATGACGCCGGGCTTGCCCAGGCCTTTGTGGTCATCGAGGCTCTTCCGGCAACGTAACCTCGATAAATGCCAGACTTTTCAAGCCGGGTCATCGACCATTGCGTTGACCGCGCCCGGACAAACCCTTAACGCTGCGCCACCGTACTAGCGGGGAAATTCATGAGCCAGCCTGCCCAGAAGTCGATCAAGAAGTCTGCTGCGAGCGAATGGTGGGAAACCATTGTTGTCGTTGTCGAAGCGCTGCTGATCGCTATCATCCTGCGCTCGTTCCTGTATCAGCCATTCTCCATCCCGACCGCCTCGATGCAGCAAACCCTGATGATTGGCGATTACTTCGTCGCCAACAAATATGTCTGGGGTTACGGCAAGCACTCGTTTTCGCTCGGGCGCTATGGGAATTTTTCCGCGCTTGATTTCGAACTGCCGATCACCAATCGCATCTTTGGCCGCGATCCCAACCGCGGCGATGTGGCTGTGTTCCGGCCGGTGCCGCAGAACATGGAATATATCAAGCGTGTCGTGGGCATGCCCGGCGATCGCATCCAGGTGCGCCAGGGCCGCCTTTTCATCAACGGCACCATGGTTGAGCGCGAAGTCATTGGCACCACGCAGGATACCGACAGCGAGGGGCAGACCCGCGAAGTCACCGTCTATCGCGAGACCTTTCCCGAAGGTAGCGACCACATCATCCAGGAAATTTCCGACGAGGGCCCGCTCGACAATACCCCTGAATTTGTTGTTCCCGCCGGGCATTACTTCATGATGGGCGATAATCGTGACCGCTCCGCCGACAGCCGCGTCCTGAGCCAGGTCGGCTATGTGCCGGCCATCAACCTTATCGCCAAGGCCGAAGCGCGGTTCTTCTCGATCAAGGACAACATTCCGCCCTGGCAGATCTGGCAGTGGCCCGCAAATGTCCGCTGGGACCGCATGTTCCAGCCTATCGATTGATGAGCCGTGCGCCTCGAAATCACGAAAAACTGCAGTTCCGGCTGGGGTACCGCTTTGCCGATCCGGATCTGCTTGATCGGGCGCTGACGCACTCCAGCGCCATCTCGCCGGCCAAGCGCATCGAGCACTCCTACCAGCGCCTTGAATTCCTGGGCGACCGCGTCCTTGGCCTGGTCGTTGCCGACATGCTCTATCGGCGCTACCCCAAGGCCAATGAGGGCGAGTTGAGCCGAACGCTCAACACCCTGGTGCGCAAGGAAACCTGTGCCATCATCGCCCGCACCCTTGATCTGGGCAAGGAGATGAATCTGGGGGAAAGCGAAGCGCGCACCGGCGGGGCCGAAAAGGAAGCCATATTGGGCGACGTCGCCGAGGCGGTAATCGGCGCCATTTATTGTGACGGCGGCATGGGCAAGGCCTATGAGTTCGTAGAACGCATGTTCGCGGAGTTTCTGCTCGATGGCCAGGCCAATAAAGCCGATGCCAAGACCACGCTACAGGAATGGGCCCAGGCGCGCGGCCTCGAGCCACCCACCTACACCCTGGTTGAGCGCACCGGCCCCGATCACGCCCCCGAGTTCACCATCGCTGTTACCTTGAGCGATTTCGAGCCGTTTAGCGCCACCGGCCCATCCAAAAAGATCGCCGAACACAAGGCCGCCGAGCTTTTTCTGGTCAAGCAGCAGGTGTGGAAGGAAATACCATGAGCACATCCACTGAAATCCCGGACACCGCATGCGGCTTCATCGCCCTTGTCGGGGCTCCGAACGCCGGCAAGTCGACATTGCTCAATTCCCTTGTGGGCACCAAGGTGTCCATCGTCACCCACAAGGCGCAGACCACGCGCAGTCAGGTGCGCGGCGTTGTGACACTGGACAAGGCGCAGCTTGTCTTCATCGACACTCCCGGCATTTTCGCCCCCAAGCGGCGGCTCGATCGCGCCATGGTCGACAGCGCCTGGGGCGGGGCAGGGGATGCGGACCTGGTTGCCTTTATCATCGATGCCGAAAGAGGGATAAACTCCGATATCGAAGCATTGCTTGAAGGTCTGGCCAACATCACCCACCCCAGGATTTTGATCCTCAACAAGATCGACACCATCAAGAACGAAGCCCTGCTCGATCTCTCCCGGACACTCAATGAAAAGCTGCGCTTTGAAGCGACTTTCATGATCTCGGCGCTTAAAGGCTACGGCGTGCAGGACTTCATGGACTGGTGCATCAAGCACATTCCCCCCGGTCCCTGGCACTTCCCCGAGGATCACCTGACCGATCTGACGATGGCCATTACCGCCGCCGAGATCACCCGCGAAAAGCTGTTCCTGCGCGTTCACGACGAAATTCCCTATAATTCCACCGTCGAAACCGAAAGCTTCAAGATCCAGAAAGACGGCTCCTACAAGATCGACCAGGTGGTGTACGTTACCCGGGACAGCCACAAGAAGATCGTTCTTGGAGCCGGCGGGCAGACCATCAAGGCCATCGGGCAGGAGGCGCGCAAGGAATTGATGGAAATGTACGAAGTGCCCATCCATCTCTTCCTTTTCGTCAAGGTCCGGGAAAAATGGAGCGACGACCCTGAGCGCTA
>JAQGJI010000128.1 GCA_028290685.1 Devosia sp.
CGGTCAGCGTGCCCGTGGCGAGGCCCTGCCTCGATGTAGTTTAGTGTGTGAGACAAAGCCTCGCCACGATGCGATGGGTTTTACCGGCAAAGCGAGACTCTGGCCTTTGGGCGCTGATAGCCCGCAACTGCACTTCCGCTTGCCTGCGGGGATCACGACACCCCCGCCCCATCTGCCCCTCACAAGCCGGTTCGCGCGACCCGCTGGTTGGTGAGGTTGGTGGAGCAACAATAGCAGAGCATTGCCGCGCGGGGATAAAGGGGACAAATGGAGCCCGAGCCGAGCCCCGGCCTCCCCCGGGGCGGCCCGAGGCGGCTGGCGGGGCTGGAGGGCAAGGTTCTGGCGGGCGCGTTGGCTGTTGCTGCCAGATGCAGGCGGTTGGGGCCAGTTGCTCAGGGCACTAGGGAATTGCTTGCAGAGATGGTAGGCCAGCACGCAAATCAGGAGCGTGTGCCATGGCGACGATGTATCTCGTGCAGGCTTTCAAACTAAGCGGCAAGAAGCTGGTGGCCGAGCCGGTGCAGCAGGTGAAGACCCATGAAAAGGCCATCGCGACGGCGGAGCGCCTGGCGCCCAGCCGGGCCGGGGTGATCGCGTTTTCCCAGGAGGTGGATGTGGAAACCGACACCTATGACGAGCCCCGGGTGCTGCTGCGCGTGGGGACATTGCCGCCAGGGTTGATGGAGGGTTGAGGCTGGCGCGCCAGCCCGGCCCATAGCACCCCCTCCCAGCCTCCCCCTGAGAGGGGGAGGAGCAGGTCAGGATTGCCTCCCCTTACAGGGGGAGGAACAGGTCAGATCGCGCCTTCCCCTGACCGGGGGAGGAACAGGTCAGATCGCGCCTCTCCCTGACAGGGGGAGGGGCAGGAACAGGTTTCCCTTCCCTTGCAGGACAAAGGAACAGGTCGCGACTGCGGCCCGGCGTGGCTTACTTGTTCTCCGAGGCCGGGTAGACGCCCAGGACCTTGAACTGATCGGTAAAAAACCCGAGTTCCTCGAAGGCGTGTTGCACGCCGATGTCCGTGGGATGGCCTTCGATATCGGCATAGAACTGGGTTGCAGTGAAGGCGCCCCCGACCATGTAGCTTTCCAGCTTGGTCATGTTGACGCCGTTGGTGGCAAAGCCGCCCATGGCCTTGTAAAGCGCGGCAGGAACGTTTCTGACGCGGAAAACGAAGGTGGTCTTGACCTTGCCGTTGCCGGCGGGCGCCTCCTGCTTGTCAGGGGAAAGCACGAGGAAGCGGGTGGTGTTGTGGGCGGCGTCCTCGATGTTTGAAGCCAGCACGTCAAGGCCGTAAATCTCTGCCGCAAAACGCGAGGCAATGGCCGCAACGGATTTTTCGCCTTTTTGCGCCACTTCGCGGGCCGAACCGGCGGTGTCCACGGCATTGATGGTGCGAAAGCCGTTTTGCGCAATGAATTTGCGGCACTGGCCAAGCGCGACCGACAGCGATTGCACCGCCTTGATGTCAGACAGCGTCGCGCCGGGCACCCCAAGAAGGTTCATCTCGACGCGTAAAAAGGTTTCCCCGATGATGAACAGCCCGCTCTCGGGCAGCAGATGGTGGATATCGGTGATGCGCCCGTAAAGGGAGTTCTCGACCGGCACGACGGCGTAGTCTGCCTTGCCCGACTGCACCGCGTTGATGGTCTCCTCGAACGTGACGCAGCCGACAGCGTGTTGTCCGGGAAAAACATTGTTGGCGGCGGCGTGGCTGAAGGCCCCCGGTTCACCCTGAAAAGCGATCTTCTTGGTCATCTGGATTTCCCGTTCGTGGTCGGCGAAGAGCTTTTGAACGCGGCCGGGAACGGAGTCAATCAAGCTGCGTTGGAGCCGTTGCGGGCCATGCGGCGAGGAATTGTCGCAAGGCGCTTTTGCCCGGTTGCGCCGCAAAAGGCTTGCGACTATCTTCCGCCCGCGTCCGGCTTCTCATTTGCAGCGATTTCTCTTGGATGATCGCATGTTGAGGCTGGTGAGACTGGCAGAGAAGGTCAAATGGATTCGTTCGAGCTAAACAAGATCATGGGCGCAGTGCTCGGTACGCTGTTGTTCGTCATGGGCGCCGGCTTCGTGGCTGAAGCCATCTATCATCCCATTGAAAACCGTGGCCCCGGCTATGCCCTCCCCGAGCCCGAGGTCAGCGAAGGCGGAGCAGTCGCCGAGGCTGCGCCGGAAGTGCCGCTGGGGATACTTCTGGCGAGCGCCAGCGCCGAGCGTGGCGCCAACGCGGCCAAGAAGTGCCAGTCGTGCCACAATTTCGGTGAGGGCGAGCCCAACAAGCAGGGTCCCCATCTCTATGACGTGGTGCTTCGCGCCGAGGGCGCCGTGCCCGACTTCGCTTATTCCGACATCCTCTTGCAGCACAATGCCGAAGGCAGGGTCTGGACTTACGAAAATCTCGACCATTTCCTGACCCGGCCTGCCGATTACGCCCCGGGCACCAAGATGAATTTTGCCGGGGTACGCACCCCCGAAGAGCGCGCCGATATCCTGGCCTATATGCAGACGCTGTCGGCCGACCCCAAGCCCTTCCCGCCCCCCGAGGAAACCGTTCCCAACCCACTGCCCGACGTGCCGCCTGACCCGACAGCGGCACCGGCTGATGTTGTTCCCGAGCCAGCCGAGAATGTCGTGGCGCCCGAGGGGGTCATCGCTCCCGCTCCGGCAGACCAGCCGGTGGCAGACCCGGCGCAGCCCGCGGCGGTGACCGATACGCCCGTCGTGACGCAGCAGGAAACCCAGGTTCAGGGAACCCCGACCAGCGGCCCCGGCGGCTCGCCGCCGCCCGAGGAGCAGGTCGATGCTCCGCCACCCGCCGCACCGGGTGCTGCCCCCTCATCGGGGACACCAACGACCACCACGCCGGCACCCGCGTCGCCTTGATCGCTGACTGCCACTGAATCGAAAAGCCGCGCTCCCGATGAGCGCGGCTTTTTTGCTGAGGGAAACCAAGAATGTTGCTGTTGCACCTGTCCGACGTCAACGAGGCCAGTTGGGCCAGGCAGTTTGCCGAGGCGCTGGCGCCTTACCCGGTGGTGCGCCGGGGCGATGACTTCGATCCGTCCAGGGTGCGCTACATCTTTGCCTGGAAGCCAAAGGCGGACGCCTTCGAGGGGCTGGACGGGCTGGAAGCGATTCTGTCGCTGGGCGCCGGAGTGGACGCGCTGCTCAAGCACCCCCACCTGCCGGCGCAGCCCATCGTGCGCTTCGTGGACGCGGACCTCAGCCAGCGCATGAGCGATTACGTGGTTGCCCATGTCACCATGCATCATCGCAATTTCAGCCGGTTCCAGGCTGACCAGCAGGCCCGCCGCTGGCAGCAATATTACCCTCCCGCTGCCTCCCAGACCACTGTCGGGATCATGGGGATGGGGGTGCTGGGGCAGGACGCGGTGCAGCGGCTCAAGCCGCTTGGATTTGAGTTGCGCAGCTGGAGCCGGACGACCAAGTCGATCGAGGGGGTCACCGGCTTTGCCGGGCCAGAGCAGTTCGATGACTTCCTCGCGGGCACCGATATCCTGGTCAATCTGTTGCCACTGACGCCCCAAACAAGCGGCATTCTCAATGCACAAACATTTGGCAAACTGCGCCGGGGCAGGCTTGCGGGCGGTCCGGTGATCATCAATGCAGCCCGGGGCGGGCATCAGCGGGAGGCCGATATCGTCACCGCGCTCGCCGATGGAACGCTGGGCGCAGCGAGCCTTGATGTCTTCGAGGTCGAGCCGCTGCCTCAGGACAGCCCGCTCTGGGCCATCCAGAACTGCTACATCACGCCCCACATCGCAGCGATCTCCAACGAAGCGGCGGGTGTGCGCTACTTTTCAGCCATTATCAGGGATCACGAGGCGGGCAAGCCCTTGATCAATGTGGTGGACCGCGCCAGGGGCTATTGAGCGGCCCTATTGGCCATAGCGTTGCTTGAGCACGCCATAGACCGCCAGAATGCCCTGATCGGTGCCCCCGAACGGCCGGCCGGGGCGGGCTTCGGGGGACCAGGCCATGATATCGAGGTGCACCCATGCCTTGGCGTTGCGCACGAACCGCTTCATGAACAGGGCGGCCGTGATCGAGCCGGCAAAGCCGCCGCTGCCGGCATTGTTCAGGTTGGCGATCCTGGATTTCAGCATGGCTTCATAGGGCGTCCAGAGCGGCATTTGCCACAGGGGATCGCCCGCTCGCAGACCCGCCGCCATCAAGTCGCGCGCGAGGGCATCGTCGGTGGAATAAAGGGCCGGCAGTTCGGGGCCGAGGGCAACACGGGCCGCGCCGGTGAGCGTCGCCATGGCGAGCAGCAGTTCGGGGGATTCCTCATCGGCCAGGGCCAGCGCGTCGGCCAGGATCAGCCGGCCCTCGGCGTCGGTATTGCCGATTTCCACTGTCAGGCCGTCCCGTGACCGGAGCACGTCGCCGGGGCGGAAGCTGTCCCCGGCAATGGCATTTTCCACGATGGGAATGAGCACGCGCAGGCGCACTTTAAGCGCGGCCGAAATGATGGCGCTGGCCAGACCCAGCACATTGGCCGCCCCGCCCATGTCTTTTTTCATCAACAGCATGCCGGCGGCGGTCTTGATGTCGAGCCCGCCAGTGTCAAAGGTCACGCCCTTGCCGACCAGGGTGATCCTGGGATCGCTTTCATCGCCCCAGCTGAGATCAAGCAGGCGCGGCGCTTGCGGCGCGGCGCGGCCAACAGCGTGGATCATGGGGAAATTGGCAGCCAGCAGCTCGTCGCCGACAATGGCGCGCAGCTGCATGTTGCGGGCCTTGGCAAATTCCCGGATGGCGGCGTCGAAGGCGTCGGGCCCCAGATCGTTGGCCGGGGTGTTGATCAGATCGCGCGCCAGGAACGCGGCTCCAACCAGGCGCTCCACTTCGCCTGCATCCGCGTCTGCTGGCAGGACAAGGCGCGGCACGGGCCTGGCCTTGCGGTAATTATCGAAGCGATAGGCGCCCAGCCGAAAGGCCAGCGCTGCCAGCGTGGCATCGCCATAGGCGCCTTCAAGGTAATAATCGCCCTCGGGAAGCGAGGACGCCGCAAGGCCCAGGATCAGCGGGGAGCCGGTTTTCCCGTCGCCCATGCCAAACAGGTAGCCGGCCACTCCCCCCTGGGCATCCGGCAGGGCCAGCAGGCGTCCCCCCTGCCCGGCAAAGTCATTGGCCGCGGCCCATTGGGCATGGGCAGCGCCGAGCCCGGCAGCCTCGAGCGCGTCTTGCGCAACGGCGATGATTGGCAGCGCCTGGGTTTGGGACATATGCGGCTGGACTCCGGGCAAGGCATGTGCCGGCCAGCTTAGTGGCGCCTGGCAGGCTGCACAACGCCGCAAGCAGCTTTTAACCGGCCGTTAGGGTTAATGATTTATTGCCATAAGCAACCGGGCGCGTTGCCCAAGGAGTTGCCGTGATACCCGCCACCCGCTTTTGCAGAACCATGCGCACCATGCTGCTGGCGGGTGCTGCATCGCTGGTGCTGGGCGCTTGCGCTTCCAATCGCATGCCAGCGCCCGACTACGCCGGGCGCCCCGCTGCTGCGAGCCAGCAGACCCTGGCCGATCTGACGGCGCGCTACAAATCCAATCCCAAGGACAAAACCGTCATCATCCACTATGCGGCGGCCTTGCGCGCTGCCGGGCAGAGCCAGCAGGCCGTGGCGGCCCTGGAAGTGGGCGTTGCGGCGCACCCCAGCGATGTCGATATCACCGTCGCCTACGCCAAGGCGCTGACGGCCGATGGGCGGTTCGAGCAATCGCTGACCCTGCTGGACCGCGTTATCCGCCCCGATGCACCGGACTGGAACGCCCTGCTGGTCAAGGGCGCAACGCTGGATCAGCTGGGCCGCAATGGGGAAGCGCGCCAGATCTATGCGCAAGCCCAGGTCGCGGCGCCACAGGAGGCCTCCATCGCCGCCAATCTGGGCTTGTCCTATGCCATGACCAACGATCTTGGCGCGGCCGAGCAGCACTTGCGGCGGGCCGTGCAGATGCGCGGAGCCACCAGCCAGATCAGGCAGAACCTGGCATTGATCGTCGGGCTGCAGGGCCGGTTCGAGGAATGCCGCGCGCTGTATGCCGCCGAGTTGCCGCCCGAACAGGTGAACAGCAACATGAACTATGTGCGCGCACTGCTGACCCAGCAGAACCGCTGGGTCGTGGTGGCGCAGGGCTAGCAGCAACAGCCAAAGAGCCGCCATTGCAGGTCCCGATCCTGCGCTGGCAGACCCTTGAGACGACCAACTTCGCTGGTTTTGCCACCATGGCCTGGTCTGCGTTCAACTCCCGATAGCCATTCGCGCGCGCACCCGCTCTTTATCCCGGTGCACCGGCTGTGCGCATGTGCAGCGCCCCGGGCAACCGGTTTTGCGCGACCTCGCTTGGATCCCGGGTACTGACGCTCCTGCTCGTTACATGGCGTGCGGCACAGCGATGATCCCGAGAGCGGACAGGCCCATCCAGATGGCCATCGCTACCATCATCAGGTTTTCGGTCAGCGATACGAACCCCAGCGGAACATTGCTTGATCCGCCTACGCACGCACATTTGAGGGCGCGCTTGTCGATGTAGACGGCCTTGAAAACGGAAACCGCGCCGATGGTGCCAATAAACAGCGCCAGGGGAACGGAAAACCAACTCAGGGCTCCGGCGATCATCAGGATGCCGGCGAGACCTTCGGCATAGGGGTAGATGTAGCTGTAGGGCACCCAGCGCTTGGCCAGCAGGTCATAATTGAGGAACATGGTGGCAAAGGATTCAACGTTCTGCAGCTTGAGCAGGGCCAGCACCACCATGGAAAAGGCGATGAACCATTCCAGCGTGCGCAGCGTGAACGGGGTTCCGCTCACCGCAAAGCTTGCCGCCCCCGCCATCAGCGCGGTCATGACGAACAGCACGATAACGGGCCGATAGCTGGTGGCTTTCGGGTCAACGACAGTCTTGCCGAAAAAGCGCCTCGTGTCGTCATAGCCGCCGATGCGGGTCCCATCGATAAAGGTCTGGGGGGTTGTCGATACCCCATGGAGGGCTTTGAACGCGTCGGTTTGCTCGCGCGTGGTCAGGTGGTGATCCTCCACCGCATATCCCTGCCGCTGCAGCAGGTCCTTGGCCTTGAGCCCGTATGGGCAGGTATGGGCCGGCATCACCATGCGGTAAAGGATCGCCTTTTTCTGTGTCGTGGCCGCTGAGGCTATTGCCGACATCGCAGGTCTCCTGTGTGGCTGTTGTGATCTTGCTGGTTACTATATAGGTTGCGTACCATGGTACGGAGTCAAGGGCTGATATGCTGACAATTGGCAAGCTGGCCGCGGCCGGCGGCGTGGGCGTCGAAACGGTGCGCTTTTACCAGCGCAGGGGCCTGCTGCAGACCCCGGCTCGCAATGGCGGTATCCGCCAGTATGGGGCAGAGGACGCGCGCCGCCTGCGCTTCATCAGGCAAGCGCAGACAGCAGGATTTACCCTCGAGCAGATCAAGGAGCTGCTGGAGCTCGACGCGGGGGAAGATCGCAGCCGCGCGCGCGCCCTGGCGCAGACGCGGATCAAGGCGCTCGATGCCAAGATCGCCGAGCTGCAACATGCCCGGGATGCGCTGCAGCGGTTGGCCAGCGAGTGCGCCGCGGGGAGCACCGGAGCCTGTCCGATCCTGGCCTCGTTCGAGGTCTGAGCGCGCCCGGCGCCACGCCGGGCAGCGGGGCTAGCCCGCGCCCCCGCTTGCCGCGCCGCCGGGTCCGAACACCTTGATCATGGCGGGAGCAATGATGACGATGAACAGGACGGGCAGGAAAAACAGGATCAATGGAACAGTGAGCTTGGGCGGCAGGGATGCGGCCTTCTTTTCGGCGTCCATCATGCGCCCTTCGCGGCCTTCCTCGGCCATGACGCGCAGGGCCTGGCCGACCGAGGTGCCATAGCGATCGGCCTGGATCAGCGCCGTCATGACCGAGCGAACGCCGTCAAGCCCGGTGCGGCGGCCCAGATTGTCGTAGGCGCGGCCCCGGTCTTCAAGAAACGCCAGTTCGGCGGTAGTCAATGTCAGCTCCTCGGCAAGCTCGGGGCTTTGCTGGCCGATTTCCCTGGCAACGCGCTTCAGGGCGTGCTCCATCGACATGCCCGCTTCCACGCACAGCAACATCAGATCCAGGCAGTCGGGCCAGGCGCGCTTGATCGAAAACTGGCGCTTGCTCGTGCTGTTCTTGAGCAGAAGGATCGGCAGATAAGCTCCCACCAGCCCGCCGCCGATGGCGTAGACGATGTTAAGATAGAGCGGACGACCGCCCGGACTGAGGAAGACCAGGTAACATCCCAGTGCCACGAAAATGCCGAGCGGGGTGGCCAGGCGCATAAACAGAAATGTCGTTAGATGCCCCTGCCCGCGAAAGCCCGCCATGGCGAGCTTGTCCAGGGTTGCATCATCCTGAAACGCCTTCTTGAGGTCGAAGCGTTCGACGACGTTTTTCATGTAGGTCTTGGTTTCGCCGTTGCGGCGAATGCCGCGCCCGTCCGCGGCCGGGGTTGCGCCGCGCAGGCGGGCCATCTCGTCGAGCCGCAATTTCTCGCGCTCCAGCGCCACGCGCTTGATGCGGGACTTCATCTCGGACTTGACGAGAAAGCTCGAGCCGAAGGTGAACACCACGGCGGCAGCGGAAATGGCGGCCAGAACCGAAATCAGGAATTCGCGGCTGCTGAGCAAGGCAACGATGTTCATGGCCTTCTCCTAGTATTCGAACTTGACCATGCGGCTCATCACGAACACGCCCATCGACAGCATGATGATGCCGATACCCAGCCAGATATGGCCCAGCGTGCTGGCAACCAGAGGCAGCAAATAGGTGGGTGAGGTAATCGACACCAATATCGCCACCACGAAAGGCAAGGAGCCGATGATGCCGGCGGATGCCTTGGCTTCGGACGACATGGCCTTGATCTTCTGCTTCATTTTCTTGCGGTTGCGCAGCACCTTGGCCAGATTGCCCAGCGCTTCGCTGAGGTTACCGCCGGCCTGTTGCTGAACCGTGATCACGACAACGAAGAAGTTCACTTCCGGCAAGGGCACCCGGTCGAGCAGCACGCCGACGGCCTCGGTCATCGACATGCCAAAGGATTGTTGATCCAGCACGCGGCCAAACTCGGACTTGACGGGCTCCTTGGCGTCCCTGGCAACGACGCGGATGGAATCGTTGAGCGGCAGCCCGGTCTTGACGCCGCGCACGATCGCCTCGACCGCATTGGGCAGCTCGTCCAGAAACAGGCTCTGGTATTTCTTGCGCTTGCGGCCGACCCACCAGCGCGGCGCCAGGTAGGCACTCGCCACGCCAAACACCGGCGCCAGAAAGACCGGCACCTGCATCATGACCAGCGCGAGCGTGACGCCAACACCGAAAATGACGCTGTTGCGAATAAAGGCCGCCGGCTTGATGGTCATGCCGGCCTGGAACAGCAGTTTGGCCAGGGTCAGGCGCTTCTTGGTGTGAATGGTGTCGTTCTGCTGCTTGAGAACCCGCTGTACATCCTTGCGGCGCTGGTCGCGGTTGCGCGTGGCATCGCTCTCCAGGCGGTTGACGCGCACTTCCCCCTGCAACGCCTTGCGGCGCTGCGCCGCGCGCCCACCGCCCAGCGCCGAGGGCACCAGGGCAAAACCCAGCGCCCCAACAGTCAACATGGCCAATATCACAATCAGGATCAGGTTCATGAGGTCAGGAATCCAGCAGTTCGCGCTGCTCGGTGTTGGATTTTTCCAGCGCCTCGATCAGATTGGCTTCTTCGTTGAAATAGCGCGCCCGCTCGGCAAATTGCGGCTTGGTGATGCCGGTGGAGCGGTGGCGGCCCACCAGCATGCCGCTGCTGTCTTCCCCGATGATATCGTACAGGAAGATGTCCTGCGTCACGATGACATCGCTTTCCATCCCGAGGATTTCAGTGATGTGGGTGATGCGGCGCGAGCCATCGCGCAGGCGGGCCGCCTGCACCACGACGTCGATGGACGAGGTGATCATCTCGCGAATGGTGCGGCTGGGAAGCGAGTAGCCACCCATGGTGATCATGGATTCAAGACGGCTGAGGGCTTCGCGCGGCGAGTTGGCGTGCAGCGTGCCCATGGAGCCGTCATGGCCCGTATTCATCGCCTGGAGCAGATCGAAGCTTTCAGGGCCGCGCACTTCGCCCACGATGATGCGCTCGGGGCGCATGCGCAGGCAGTTCTTGATGAGATCGCGCATGGTGATCTCGCCCTCGCCCTCAAGGTTGGGCGGGCGGGTTTCGAGGCGCACCACATGCGGCTGCTGAAGCTGAAGTTCGGCCGAGTCTTCGCAGGTGATGACGCGCTCGTCTTTTTCGATAAAGGCGGTGAGGCAATTGAGCAGCGTCGTCTTGCCCGAGCCGGTACCGCCCGAAATCAGCACGTTGGCGCGCACCCGGCCCAGGATGCGCAGCACTTCGGCGCCTTCGGGCGAGATGGAATTGTATTTGACCAGCTGCTGGAGGGTCAGCTTGTCCTTCTTGAATTTACGGATCGTGAGGGCGGCGCCATCGATGGCCAGGGGCGGCGCGATGACGTTGACGCGCGACCCGTCGGGCAGGCGGGCGTCGCAGATGGGGGAGCTTTCATCGACACGGCGGCCGACCTGGGACACGATGCGCTGGCAGACGTTCATCAGGTGCGCGTCGTCGCGAAACCGCACATTGGTCAGCTTCACCTTGCCGGCGACTTCGATGTAGCAGCGCTGCGAGCCGTTGACCATGATATCGGCGATATCGTCGCGCGCCAGCAGCGGCTCGAGCGGCCCATAGCCCAGCACGTCGTTGCAGATGTCCTCGAGCAGATCCTCCTGCTCGGAAATGGACATGATGATGGATTTGAGCGCGATGTTTTCGGCGACGATGTCGCGGATTTCCTCGCGCGCGGCATCCATCTCCATGGTTGCAAGCTGGCTGAGATCGATCGAGTCGATCAGCGCATTGAAGATGGCCGACTTGGTCTGGAAATATTCCTTGTCGCGGGCGGCCTCGACAGGGGCGCGGACATCCACGATTTCCTCGCTGCCGCGCATGCGCGCCGCCATGGCCTCCGCTTCGGCGGCGCGCCGGATGGCAGCCGGGCTCTCGACGCGTGGCGCCGCGCTCGGCACGGGTCGCGCGGCTTCGCCGACGCCGGGCGTGTTGCCGCCAAAGGATGTACGCTTACCGAACATGGTCGTCCTACCGTTTCAAGCGGACCGTCAGGCCCGCTTCTTGAGAAACGAGGGCAGCTTCATCGCCTTGGATGACTTGCCCCCGTGATGTGTTGCGCTGCGGCCCGTGACGTGCATGCCGATGGCGCGGTAGATGTCATTGATCTTGTTGTTGGCCGCCACTTCCGCGATCATCTGGCCATTGTTGGCCGCAGTGCCGAACAGGGCGGCGTCGAACGGGATCTGGCCCAGCAATTGGCACTCGACCGATTGGGCGAACTCGGCGGCGTGGATTTCGGGCCGGCGCGGCATGCCTATCTTGTTGAGAACCAGCGACGGCGCGTTCTCGGTGGGCCGCAGGGCCTTGATGGTATCGGACAGGTTCTTGGCATTGCGCAGATTGGCAAGGTCGGGTTCGGCAACGATCACCACTTCATCGATGGTGGCAAGCGTGTGGCGCACCCAGGCGGTCCAGGCGTGCGGAATGTCGAGCACCACGACAGGCATGGTGTTCTGGCACATTTCAACGATGGCCTCGAACTCGCGCTCTTCGAAATCGAAGGTGCGATCCAGCGTCACGGGCGCGGTCAGCAGGTTGATGTGGTTGGCCGCCTTGCTCATCAGGCGATCCAGCATGGTCGGGTCGACCTTCTGGTTGGCCATGACGGCGTCGGCCAGCCCATGGGGCGGATCCTGATTGAAGTTGAGGCCCGCCGTGCCAAAGGGCAGGTCCATGTCCAGGATCACGCTGTCCTGGCGCAACACGGTGGCAATGGCCCAGCACACATTGTGCCCCACCGTCGAGCCCCCGGCGCCTCCCTTGGCGGAGATGAAGCCCACCGTACGCCCGATCGGGGCAGCATTTTCGGCGGCAAAAAGCTCGGTTATCGCCGTCACGATCTGCGAAGACGTCGCGGGCAGCACGATGTATTCGGAGATGCCCGAGCGGATCAGCGCGCGGTAGAGCACCACGTCGTTGACATGGCCCAGCACCACCACGCGCGTCGAGGCGTCGCACACTTCGGCCAGGCGCTCCAGCGCTGCGGGCATTTCGGCGGGGGCATGCCCGGTCTCGACAATGATCAGATTGGGCGTGGGATTGGCCTTGTAGGTTTCCACTGCACCCTCGATGCCGCCATTGTGGGTGGTCAGTGCTACCTTGGACATGCGCCGGTCGTGGATGGCGCTTTCAACCAGTTGGGCGGTTTGTGAATTCTCACAAAACGCCTGGATGGTGATGCGCGGAATAAGACGCGCACCCTGGGCGATGTCGGCCGCAGGCTCGTCCTTGGACCGGATTTCGGGGCTGAGAAAACTCATGACAATAAACACTCCTTCGCCAGGGATCGCCGCAGCGAACCTAGTCGAGAACAAAACCCACGGAACCAGAGATGCTGCCGCGCATCTCCCCTGTTGTACCCACGCCGTACATGGACTCCAGCTTGCCCAAAAAAATGGCCTCGGCATCGCTCGCCGCGTATGAATTATCGGTTGGAACCGCGATGGCGTTGAGGGGACTGGGGGCGACCAGATAGGGCGTCACCAAAATCACCAGCTCGGTCTGCTGCGACTGGAAATCGCGTGAGCGGAACAGGGCACCCAGGATCGGGATGTTCCCCAAACCCGGCAACTGGTCGATCTGCTGGCTCGATCGCTCCTGGAGCAGGCCACCAATGGCCAGGGTGGTGCCCGGCTGCAGCTCCACGACGGTCTTGGCCGAGCGGTTGGTGATGGCGAAGCTGCCAGCCTGGACTTCGGAAACCCCGGTATCGATCGTCAGCCCGATGACATTGTTGCTCTTCACCACGGGGGTGAAGCTCAGGTTCACGCCGTATTCCTTGTAGGTGATGACAATATTGCCATCCTCGTCCCGCACCGGGATGGGGAACTCGCCGCCGACCTTGAATTCGGCGGGCTGCCCGGAAATGGCGGTCAGCGTGGGCTGGGCCAGGATGCGCAGACCCCGGCGCGATTCGAGCGCCCTGATCGCCGCATCGATTTGCACATTGCCGATGCCGAACGTGCCGTTCGCGCCATTGCTGGTGGACAGGGCGCCAGCATTGTTGAAACCGAGATTGACGCTGCCGATGCTGAGCGTGCCCGACAGGTTGACGCCGAACTGCTTGGCAACATCGCGGTTCACTTCCGACACAGTGACCTGCAGCATGACCTGCTGGGCTCCGGCCACATCCAGAATGTTGGCAACATTTTTGGGATCGCCGGCAAACTGGATAGCCACGGCCGTGGCGCGTTCGAGATCCTGGCCCGACAGGACGGTGCCGGTCAGCACCACGCGATTGGTGTCATCGCCCAGCGTCACCGATTCAACCCGGATGTTGGAGCCCGGGATGACGCGCGCCAGTGCGCTCTCAAGGGCGTTCCCGACCTGGGATGGCTCCTCGAGCACCTTGACGTCGAGCACGGCAATAGTGCGGCCCTGATCATCGACAAAGAAGACGTTGGTGTCCCCACCCGTCACGCCCTGCAGAATGGCGCGGGTGTGGGTGCGCATGATAGCCGCCGCGACGTCTGGCTGCGAGACGATTACCTCGGCCGCTCCTGCGGGCAAATCCACCAGCACCGTCTTGTTGATCTCGATTTCCATCTTGCGGGTGGCGCCATAGGCGTTGGGCGAAATCACGATATGGGTTTCCCCCGCCAGTACCGGCAAGGCCGTCATCGCGGTGGCAGACAGGAGCATGCCGAACACACTGGCCCTGAGCAGGCGCAATATTGTCTTGGGGGTACTGGGCATGCTGGTCTCCACCCTAGCGGGGTATTTCTTGCGGGGTTGGAACCGGTGCCGGCTCGGAAGCAATGGCGGGCAAGGCACTTGCAGGCTGCTGCCGGGCAGGCGTGGCGATGGTCCGCGGGCTGACACTGCTCACCACGGCACCGGCACTGATGCTCTGCTCCTTGCCGAAGCGGATCAGGCGAACGGTCTGGTTGGTGGCAACAGAGGGCGCATTGTCCTTGAAGTCGGCCACCGAGCGCAAGGCCAGGGCCAGCTGGCCCTCGGTGGCGGCAAGCACCAGCGTTTGCGCCTGGCCCGGGTCAAGTTCGAGCGTGGCGATCGTGTCGGCGTCGAAGGTGACCGGCGTCGGGGACGATGCTGCCGGGTCTTGCTGGCCCCCGCTGGCGCCCACTTCGCCCAGCCGCTTGCCAATGGCCAGAATGCGCACATTGGAGAGCACAACCTCGGAGTGCTTGCCGGCCGGGGTGCTGGTGGTGAGCAGCACGTCGACCCGGTCATTGGGCAGCACGAAGCCGCCCGCGCTGGATTCGGCGCTGACGGGAACCGACACGGCGCGCATGCCTTGCGCCAGAACAGCCGACAGATAGCCCTGGTCGGTGCGCGCCAGCTTGGCTTCGCGGATGGGTTCGCCGGGGAAAAACTCAAAGCGCGCCACAGCACCGCTCAGATCGGCGGTGGCGTCGGGCATGGCGGCGATGGTGACGTATTCCCCCCGCACCGCGCCGTCGGGCCATTCCTGCCATTGCAGATTGGATGGCCCCAGCCGTTCACCGACGCCAATGGGCGCACTGGCCACCAGGATCTGGGTCTTGGCTTCCTGCACCACCTCGGTTGTTACCACCTGCACCGGCGCAGGGCCGCCCCGCGTCACCAGAAAAGCTGCCAGCCCACCTGCAAGGATGGCCACAAGCAGCAAAATCAACCGGGCCGGCTTCATGTCTCACTCCGATTGCGTAGGAGGAGGGACATGTCCATCTCCACGCGAACAAGTTTGCACCCAAAGCATCAAAGTTTGGTTAATCGAAACTTTGCCGGAAGAGTTAACCGAAGGTGAATCCTGCCAGTCATGCAAGGATGGGTGTCCAGCGGCCCCGTCAGAACAAGCATTGCCGGTGTGCTCTTGTGTATTGAGCAGCGCCCGCAATCGCCATTACCAGCACTCCACTTGGCTTTATTCAGCCCGCGAGCCGCTCAAAGATCGCGGAATTGGAATAAACCAGCAGGCCCGCAGCAGCCAGCGCAACCCCATATGGTACGCCCGACTTGCGATCGTGCAGGCGCTCGACCCAGCGGAAGCGGGCGATCAAGGGGGTGAGCGGGAGACGCCGGAACACCAGGATGGCCAGGGTCAGGCCACCACCCAGCAGGGCTGCATAGACCAGGAAAGGCAGCGCCAGACCAAAGCCCAGCCAGAGCGAGGTGGCCGCGGCCAGCTTGGCGTCGCCGCCCCCGATCCAGCCAAAGGCAAAGAATGCAAAGCCGACCAGCAGGACAGCCAGGGCACAGGTGAGGTGCATGGCAAATTCCGGAAGCGGCAGACCGGTGGCCAGTGCCACAAGGAAAAAGGCCCCCGTCAAAGCCATCACCAGCTTGTTGGAAATGCGCATGGTCAGAAGATCTGACGAAGCAGCAAAGGCCATGGCCAAGGGGAATATCAGCAGCGCCAGGGAGGACATGTCGGGCTCCGGATCAAGTGCCGGAAGCATAGGGCGGCAGGGTTAAGGAAAAAGAAAAGGGGAGCCGAAGCTCCCCTTCCGGCGCAATCGATCTTATGGGGTCGCTGCTGCTGCTGGTGCTGCACCAGGGGTGTTGGTTTGCAACACGCCGGCAATGCCGTTGAACAGGGTGGCAAGGTTGCCACCGAGCAGGGTTGCTGCGGCGATGATGCCGACAGCGATCAGGGCGGCGATAAGGCCGTATTCAATTGCGGTTGCGCCGGACTCGTCGTTAGCGAAACGTGCGAAGATGTTCATTACCAAACTCCATTACTACGTCATCCAGTGACGCCATCGTTCGACACGTTAATCATCGAACAGTTCTGGACGTTAGGCCGCCTTTCTTGAAAATGAGTTAATCCGGGCACCATCCGGCACGTGGTTGCAGCGTTGTTTTTCCTATGTTTATCAATCGCTTAACAAGATAGATCGCATCTTATCGATCTCGCGGCGCCCAGGCCTGCACAGTTGTTCCACAAGCCTTTACTTTGGCCGAAATAGTGTTGGAAAGAATATTGTCTGCCTATCGGCTGATGATCGAGCCGGCCCCAACATGACGGCCGAATTGCTCTTGGGCGGTGTTTGCCAAATATTCACCATTCTGGCGGAAACTCATGGGCAGCATATCAGTTTGTGCCGGACCTGTTCCCATGCGTAAAAGCCCCGCCATTGTCCTTGCCCTGTGCGTTTTGCTGGCGCCAAGCGTGGCCGTTGCGGCTGATGCCCCGATCAATGTCCATGTGAACATGGCGCGCATCCTGCGCATCAATGCTTCGGCGGCCACGGTGATCGTCGGCAATCCCGGAATTGCCGATGTGCTGATCCAGGACCCGCAGACGCTGGTGTTGACCGGCAAGAGCTATGGGCAGACCAATCTGATCGTGCTCGATAGTGCGGGCAATCCGATCGCCGACACGATCATCGAAGTCATACAGATGCAGGCCGGGACCCTGACCGTTTATCAGGGTCAGGCGCGCACCAGCCTGGCGTGCGCCCCGATATGCCAGAACACCGTCGCCATGGGCGATGATCCGGCATTTTCGGCTCAGGTCGTTGCGTCCTCGCAGCTGGTCCAGACCATCGGCCAGGAGTGAGGCACCTCAAGGCAGCCGTTAACGGGCTGTTAGGGTAATCTTGAGTTGGCGCGCCTGTTTTGGCGGGCATCAACCTTCCATTAGCCATACAGCCATAGGCTGCGCCTGGAACAAGGGCGCGGCATGGCACCGACCAATTTCCCATCGTTGATCGGCAGACGCCTGCTGGGGCTTCGGCGGGCGCAATTCGTGCGCGATGAACGGGGCGTCACGGCAATCGAATTCGGCGTCCTTGCCCTGCCCTTCTTCATGATCATCGGCGCAATTCTTGAAACCTCGGTGCTGTTCCTGTCCGGCCAGGTGCTTGACAGCGCCGTGCAGGATGTCAGCCGCCTGATCCGGACCGGACAGGCCAAGAACCTGGGGATTACCAGCACGGCCGCGTTCAGGGCCCGCGTATGTGACCGGCTCTATGGATTGTTCTCCGACTGCAACAACAAGCTGCATGTCGAGGTCAACGTGGCCGGCAACTTCTCCAGCGCCACGATCAGCCCGCCCGTCAACTACACGTGCACCGCCGATTGCGGCTGGACCCGTCCAGAAGTCTTCGCGCCCGGCCAGGGCTCGAGCATTGTTGCAGTTCAGGTCTATTACAAATGGCCGGTGCTGGTTGGCCTGGGCGGCTATAGCCTGGGCAATCTCGCCGATGGCAACCGCCTGATGAGTGGCTCCACGGTTCTGCGCAACGAGCCCTTCACATGACACCGGCACGGCGCTTCGCTGCCCTGATCGCCCGCTTCAGGGCACAAGAAGCGGCTGCCGCGGCCGTTGAGTTCGCCCTGATCCTGCCGATCATGCTGGTGCTGTACACCGGCGCCAACGAAGCGAGCGTGCTGATCAGCATGGATCGCAAGGTTCAGCTTATTTCAGGAACCGTGGGCGATCTGGTCGCCCGCTCGGAGGGTGACCTCAGCGAAGCCGTGCTGGCCGACTATGTAAAGGTCGCGAGCGGGCTGGTGTCGCCCTATGTGGCGCCAGGCATGGTGCAGGTCGTCAGCCAGGTGCAGGTCAGCCTGGATGGCACCACAACCAACATAACGTGGTCCCGCGGCTTCACCAATCAGCAGGCCGATAGTTCGCTCAACAGGGCGATTGGGAGCACCTACACCTTGCCCGCGGCGGTTACCGATATCGCCAGGGGGCAATCCGTGATCGTGGCCGAAACCGGGCTGCCCTATATCCCGCTTTTCGGGCTGGTTTACTCGGCCCCGATCAATCTGTACCGCGAGAACTTCTATCTGCCCCGGTTCGGCGGCTCCATTGCGCTGAAGTAAGCGCCCGCTTGCGCCCTGCCCTGCCCCGTGCCACAAGCCGGGCATCCATCCCCCCACACAGAGTTCTTCCGCCATGACCGATACGCTCGTCCCCGTGTTCGACCTTGGTGGCGTCTTCGTCGACTGGAACCCGATGTATCTGTTCCGCAAGCTGTTCGAGAGCGAGGACGATGCATTGTGGTTTCACCAGAGCGTTTGCACGCTGGACTGGAACCTGGAATTCGACGCCGGCGAAATCTATTCCGAAGGCGTCGCCAAGCTGATTACGCGGTTTCCCAGATATTGGCGGGAGATCCAGGCCTTCGACCTGCGCTGGAAGGAAACACTGGGCGGGTTCATCCAGGGCACCATCGACATCCATGACGAGTTGATCGAGCAGGAAATTCCCACCTTCGCCATCACCAATTTCTCCTGGGAAAAATGGGTGAGCTGCCTGCCCGAATGGCCGTTCCTCGAGAAGTTCGACGGGGTAATCGTGTCCGGGCTCGAGGGCTTGGTGAAGCCCGATCCGCGCATTTACCGGGTGTTCTGCGAACGCTACGGGCTGGCGCCGGAAAGCTGCGTGTTCATCGACGACAGTGAACCCAATATCACTTCGGCGCGCAAGTTCGGCATGCACGGGATCCACTTCAAGGATCCCGTGGCGTTGCGCCGGGAATTGATCGGTCTGGGGCTGCCGCTTCGGGAAAAGTAAGCCCGTCAGCCGAACCGGCCGCCTTGCTGGATCACTTCGATCTGGTAGCCGTCCGGATCGGCAATAAAGAAGAAGCGGGCAACGGGCACGTCACCGTTCTTGAAGTCGACGAGCTTGCGCGGACCATAGCCAAGTTCGGTCAGGCGAGCGTGTTCGGCGTCCACATCGCTAACGACTATGGCCAGATGACCATAGCCGTCGCCCAGATCGTAGGGCTCGGTGCGGCCAAAATTGACCGTGAGTTCCAGCTCGAAACTGCCCGCTTCCCTGGCGAGATAGATCAGCGCGAACTCCGCAAACTCGATGCGCTCCTGCACCTTCAATCCAAAGGCCTGTTGGTAGAAATCAACCGAACGGGCCTCGTCGAGGACCCGGATCATCGAGTGAACAAGCTTGCTCATGCTAGCGGGTCCCGTACATGCGATCGCCGGCGTCGCCCAGGCCGGGGATAATATAGCCTTTTTCGTTGAGATGGCTGTCGATCGAGGCGGTGAAGACCGGCACGTCCGGGTGGGATTTACCGAACCGCTCGATGCCCTCGGGAGCGGCGAGCAGGCACAGGAAGCGGATATTGTTGGCGCCGCGCTCCTTGAGCTTGTCGATGGCGGCGGTCGCTGAATTGGCCGTCGCCAGCATGGGATCGACCACGATGATCAGGCGATCCTCCAGATTCGAGGGAGCCTTGAAATAGTATTCGACCGGCTCCAGCGTCTCGTGGTCGCGATAGATGCCGATATGGGCCACGCGGGCGGCGGGAACCAGGTCCAGCATGCCATCGAGCAGGCCGTTGCCGGCCCGCAGGATGGAGGCGAACACAAGCTTCTTGCCCTTGATCGAGGGGCTGTCCATGGCGGCCATGGGCGTTTCGATGGGGATCATCTCGAGTTCGAGATCGCGCGTCACTTCATAGCACATCAGGTGCGCGATCTCGCGTAGCAGCCTGCGGAAACCGGCAATCGAGGTCTCCTTGTTGCGCATAATGGTCAGCTTGTGCTGGATCAGGGGGTGATCGATAACTGTTACGTTGCTCATGGGACCACCTGTTCCTAGAAAAATGACGTGCCGTGTGGGCCCGGCGCGAGGCCGAGCCAGCGGGCGATGCTTTCACCTATATCAGCGAACGAGGTGCGAATGCCAATCTCGCCTGCTGACAGGCTTGGGGAAAAGACCATGATCGGTACCTGCTCGCGGGTGTGATCTGTGCCGGTCCAAGTCGGATCGTTGCCATGGTCGGCGGTCAGGACCAGCAGATCGTCGTCGCGCAGCTTGCTGATCAACTCGGGAAGCCGGGCGTCGAAGTATTCGAGCGCTGCGGCATAGCCCGGAACGT
>JAQGJI010000177.1 GCA_028290685.1 Devosia sp.
TTCGAGTACTGCAGCGGCAGCCGCATGAATGGCGGTGCATGTAGGGAAGGCCTTGACCACGAAGCCCGGCGGCGGCAAGGGCAGCTGCCGGAAGCTGGTGGCCGTCTTGGCATGGTGCAGGCCCAGGAAGCCTCGAGGCCCAGCCAACGCAGCAGCGGGCGCGGTAAGCCCGGCCTCCGCGAGTTGAGCCGCCATCAGGCCCGACGCTGCCGCTTGTCCTACCTGCAAGGGCTTGCCGTCGCCGCCGAAAGCGCCGCGCACACCGCTGCTCAGCGAAGCAGCCAGGCAGAGGGCCGTTCCCATCCGCTCGGCATCGAGCTGCAGCAGGCAGCCGCATGCCGCAGCGCTGGCAAAAGGGCCCAGCGTCGCGGTAGCATGCCAACCCGCGCGGTACATAGCGGGATTGGTCATCTCGCCCAACGCGAGCGCCACGGCATAGCCGGCGGATAGGGCGCCGAACAGCTGTCGGCCGCTGACCGGGGTGGGTAGCGCATCAATAAAGGTCAGCGCCGCGCTGACCAAAGTAACTGACATGTGTGCCATCGCCAGCTCGGTCTCGTCGTCGTCGAAATCCAGCACATGGGCGAAAAACGCGTTGCCGAGCACAGCCTCCCGGGTGGAGACGCGCCGCCCCTGGCCCCAGAGCCGCGCTCCCTGCTTCGGGTCGGCCAGATCGGACGACAGAGCTCCCACCAAGCGCGCCGATCCCGTGATGCTGCCGGCAAGGGCGACCCCAATCAGGTCGGGCAACACCCGCACCAGCCCGTCACTAGGCGTGTCGGCGGCAGCAGCAGCGGCCATAGCCGTGTTCCGCAGGGCAGCCAGCACCTCCTCCGGCGACGTATCGAGGCTCTCGGTGGATATGGTATTGTTCGACATCATGCGCTTGTTGGCACCGTAGACGCTACGTCCTGCGCTTTATCGACGATCTCGGTGCGGCCAGGGGTTCGTGCATAGGGCTTGAGGAAGCTTTTTTCGACCTGCGTACCCGCCATCGAAATCAGACGGCACAGGACGAAGTAGACGACCAAAATCGTGCCATAGACTACATAGGCCGGACTGCCGCCCTTCATAATGGTCGTCTGTTCGATCAGTATCTGGCCGCTGCGCAAGAGTTCTCCGGCGCCTACCACTGCCCCGAGAGAGGTCGCCTGCACCAGCGCGGTTAGCAGTCCAACATAAGGCGGAATGATTACTGGCATAGCCTGGGGTAAGACGATGAGGATTAGCCCGCGCAGGCCCGTCATACCGAAGGCAGCAGCAGTCTCACGTTGAGCCTTACCGATTGAGATAAGTCCAGCGCGGAAGATTTGCGCGGCATTGGCGCCCCCCCATGCCGAGATGGCGACGCAGGTGGACCAGAAGGGGTCAAGGCCAATGCCAGCCATGGGCAACACGAAGTATGCGAGCAACACCGTCACCATAAGCGGCACGTCGCGGAACAGCTCCATTAGTGCGTTGCTGAGGGTGCGCAACCATGCCCAGGGAGAGCGGATCCCAGCGGTCAGGATTATGCCCCAGGTCGTGCCACCCAGCGCGACAACAAGCGCCATCAGCAGTGTCTGCACAAACCCGGCGATTAGAAAAACGCGATATTCAAACAGCAGCGACATAGCTCACCTCTGGCGGTAGGGCTCGTCGAGCCGCTTTTCAAGTGCATGGCCTAGGGCCGAGACGCCAAGCACAATGACCAGGTAGATCAGGCAGATGGCGGCGAACATTTCCACTGTCCGGAAGTCCGATGCGACTTTACCGATCGCGACATATGTCAATTCAGCGAGGCCGATAGCCTGCAGATAGGCCGAATTTTTGATGGTTCCGACAACGGTATTGAGGGTCGAGGGCAAAGCCGAGCGCAGTGCGATAGGGATGATCACGAAGAGGCCGTGTTGCCAACTTTTCAAGCCCAATGAGGCGGAGGCATCGGACATGTTGCGCCCCACGGAGGTAAAGCCGGCGCGGAAGCTTTCGATGTGGAAAACGCTAGCCCAAATCGTAAGCGCCAGAACGCCCGACCAAAAGATGGAGAGGGTCAGGCCCAGATCGGGCAGGCCGTAAAAGATGAAGAACACCTGCACCAGAAAGGGTGTGCCACGCACAAATTCCACGTATGCAGCGACGATGCGGCCGGCCATTGGAATATTGGATAAGCGCAAGATGCAGCCGGCCAGCCCGATCAGCAGCGAGAACGCGACGGCCAAGACGCTGACCATGATTGTGGTGCCAAGACCCCTAAACAAAGCCGGCAGTGCATCAATAATGTAGGCCCAGTCGATCACGCTCTGCTCCCGGCAAGGTAAAGGGTGGGGAGACCGGCGACGCCGACCTCCCGTTCGATCTTACTGCTGCGGTGCGTCCTCGAGGAAACCGCGGAGCATCACCTCGGCGACCGGTTCCTCGCTCACGAATTGTGGAATGACTTCCTCGTAGAAGCCTTCGCTGCGCAGGCGCTCGAGCGCCGCATTGACAAAAGCCTGCAGTTCAGGCTCGTTCTTGCGCATACCAATGCCATTGACGCCGGGATCGATACCTTCGTCGATCACGCGCAGCTCAGGATAGTTTGCCGCCAGCGTGTAGATCAGGCCGCCATCGCCCACGAAGCCCGCTGCACGGCCCTGGAGCAGCGCCTGGATGGAGTCGGCAGTAGTATTGAGCTGAAGCAATTGGACGCCGGGCACATGGTTTTCGAGCCAGGGGATCTGCGAAGCGCCCTTGACGATGACCACGGTCTCGTTCTCGAAATTTGCCAGGGTCTGGATGGGGCCATCTTCAGGAACCAGGGCGTTGCTCGTGCCCCAGAAATAGATGTTCGAATAGTCAATGACTTCCTGACGGGCGGGGGTCCGGCCCAGTGTTGCTAGGATCAGGTCAATCTTGCCGCCTTCGAGCGAAGGAATGCGAGCCTCCGATGTCACGCAGCTCAGTTCGGTCGCATCCGGTGAACCAAAGGCATATTCGCCGATCTTCTTAGCCATTTCAACCTCGATGCCGGTTGGCTTGCCGTCCGGCCCGGTGAGGCCAAATGGCGGGCTGTCGCATTTAACGCCGATGCGGATCTTTCCGGCCTGCTGGATCCCAGCCGGCAATTCCGGCATGCTCTGGGCGTAAACTGAACCGGCCAGAAGCAGCGCCGCAGCTACGCCGGCCATCGCATGTACAAGTCCTCGCGTCATGTTTTCATCCTCCAAGGGGCCCTTGCGCCCCGTTAATGTGTCGACAACGTCAGTGCAGGATTTGGCTGAGGAACAACCGAGTCCGCTCCTGCTGCGGGTTCTGGAAAAACTCTTCCGGGGCTGCGCTTTCTACAATCTGGCCGCGGTCCATGAAGATCACGCGGTCAGCCACCTGGCGCGCGAAGCCCATTTCGTGGGTAACGCAGACCATGGTCATCCCCTCGTTAGCCAATTCGGTCATGGTATCGAGCACCTCACGCACCAGTTCAGGATCCAACGCGGAGGTCGGCTCGTCGAACAGCATGATGTCAGGCGCCATGCATAGCGAGCGAGCAATGGCGACGCGCTGCTGCTGGCCTCCCGAAAGCTGTCCGGGATATTTGCGGGCCTGATCAGGAATGCGAACCCGCTCGAGATAATGCATGGCGCGCTCTTCGGCCTCGGCGCGCGAGATACCCTTCACCCAGCGTTGGGCGATGGTGCAATTGTCGAGAATGGTAAGGTGAGGATAAAGGTTGAAGCTCTGGAAAACCATGCCGACCTGCCGGCGTACCGCCTCGGTACTGGCGCGCCTGCCATCCAGTTCGATGCCGTTGACGCGGATGGTGCCCTCTTGATGCTCTTCGAGTCGGTTAGCGCAGCGGATAAGTGTTGACTTACCGGAGCCAGATGGGCCGCAAATGACGACACGTTCGCCATGCGACACGGTCAGGTCGATGTCCTTAAGCACTTGCATGGTGCCGAACCATTTGCTGACCTTCACATACTCGATGCCGCTGTTCTGCAGTTGCGCGTCCATTCCCATCACGCTCCTCCGTTGTCAGACAACGCTAGCGCAAATGACAAAATTGCGTCAACGCAGATTCGTGCTTCGGTGTCATTTTTCTTATAACGTGCGAAACTTGCTTATTTTTGTTCTGGGCATTACCCTTTTGGTCGGCTTAAAGTCGTAAGACAACAGAGTACCGCACATGCAAAATGACGCTCTTTCCCGACGCTTTGCAGGGATGAACATCCACTATTTCCGCCACGACTTTGGTCGTTTCCTGCGCGACCTAACTGCGCTGGAGTTGTCCCGGGTCGAGTTGTGGGGCGGCATGCCTCACCTGTCTCCAGATGACGTGGATAGCGCGGAGGTCGCTGCCATCCGTAAGCAGATTGCCGATCACGACCTTTCGCTCATTTGCTTCACGCCCGAGCAATGCCTCTATCCCATCAACCTCGCCTCGGAGCATGTGCGGACCAGGCATCGCAGCCTCAATTATTTCCAGCGTTCGTTGGAGATTGCCGCAGAACTCGGCGCGCCGGAATTGCTGGTTACGGCAGGCTGGAGCTACTTGGATGCCGATCCGCGTGAGGGCTGGGTCCGCGCGCGCGATGCCCTTGGCGAGTTAGCGCGGCGCGCTGAGACGCTAGGGGTCGGGCTTCTGCTCGAGCCGCTATCTCGCACAGAATCCAATCTCATCACCACGGCAGACGATCTCGTGCGCATGCGGAAGGAGATCGCCTCCCCTGTCGTGGGCGCCATACTTGATCTCAATGCCATGGCCGCAGCGGGCGACACGCCCGCGGACTATCTTTCGCGCTTCGGGAGCGATCTTCGCCATGTGCATCTTTGTGATGGCACTCCGGAAGGTCATCTCGCCTGGGGCGACGGCAATCTGCCGATGGGCGACTATCTCAATGCGCTGTTGGACGGCGGCTATGACGGTAGTTTCACCTTCGAGCTGGTGACCCAGGCTTATTGGCTCGACCCGCGCAGCGCGTTGGAGCGCTCAGTAACTGCGGGCAGAATGGTTGTTGGCGCGCGATCATGACCTCGCGAGCTATTTCCAAAATCGGCGTCGTTATAACCGGGGGCACGATCACGGCCCTTGCGGATGACCCGTTCGAAGTGCTGGACTATGGCCAGGCGGGGGCGCTGACAGGCCGGGAGCTCTTCGCCAAGGCTCCGGGGCTGGCCGGCGGGGTCGAGATCGTGCCCGTCGATTTCGCCGCGCTGCCTAGCTTCGATATGCACCTGCCGCAGTGGCGGGCGCTGCTGGCGCTCTTTCACGAGTTGGCGGCGAGCCATTTCGATCTTGGCGGCTTCGTGCTGACTCATGGCACGGGGGCGCTCGAGGAAACCGCCTTCATGCTCTCGCTGGTTTGGGACCTGCCCAAACCGCTGGTCGTGACGGGCGCCCAACGCCCGGCTTCTGCTTTGGGCAGCGATGGGTGGATGAATCTGGCGCAGGCTGTGCAGGCCGTGCAGCATGCCGATGTCGGCCGCCTTGGCGTCCTGGTAGTCGCCAATGGCGAAATCCACCTTGCCGCCGATGTGGTCAAGTTGTCCAATCTCGGTCTTGGCACATTCCAGTCACCCGAACTGGGACCTGTCGGGCGCTTCGCAGGTCTTACGCCTGTCCTTTCCCGCCTGCCTGAGCCGGGCCGCTCACTGCAGGGTCGTTTCGCGGGCGCCCTCTCCGGCGAACTTCCACGGGTAGATATCCTATATTGCCACACAAGCGGCGACGCTGTCGCCATCGAAGCCTTCATTGCCGCGGGTGCGCGGGCCATCATCTTGGCCGGCTTTGCACCTGGCTATGCCACCAGCGTACAGGCCCAGCGCCTTGCGGCTTGGGTTCGCGACGAAGACGGTCTTGTGATCTATTCGTCCCGCGCCTATGGCCTATCAGTTCACAACGGCCGCAATGCCGGGCATGGTTTCTTGCCGTCGGGACGATACCCGCCAGTCAAGGCCAGGCTAATGGTGCAGCTCGGCCTGCGTGTGGGGCTGGGGAAAGAGGAGATCGGCAAACTGTTTGCCGAGCATTAGGCATGGCTGGAATGGTAAAGCTGGCACGCCCGAAAGAATTGGGCATAGACCGCATCCGCAACGGCGTTCTGGACCTGATCCAGGACCTGCATTTCGGCGACAAGCTGCCGACGGAGGAGAAGCTGAGCGCTCTCTTCAATGTCTCTCGGCCGGCTCTACGCGAAGGGCTGAAGCAGCTCGAGCAGGAAGGAGTCATTGACGTGGTGCATGGCAAGGGGCGCTTTGTTGCCGCGGGGAGCGCCCTCAGCATCGCACGACCGATCACCAAGTTCGAAAGTGTGACCGACATGGTCGCGACCAGGGGTTATGAGACCACCACGCAGGTGCTTGGCTTTGGCGTGGTTCAGGCCAGCGCCGTCGATGCAGGGGATCTGGGCATCCCCAAGGGCTCGCCACTCCTGCGCATTGAGCGCTTGCGCAAGGCGGATGGAGAGGCCCTAATCTATTCGGTGGACCTGATCCCGCGCGATCTGTTGCCCGACGACCAAGCCTCGCCCCAAAATTGGGTTGGCTCTCTTGTCGAACTGCTCGCAGCGCGAGGCCTCCGTCCTGTTGCGTCCACCGCCAACATATCTGCCGTAGAACTGCCGCAGGGCGCTATCGAACTGCACGGGCTGCACGATTTTGGCCCTGCGCTCAAGATCCGGGAAATCTGTTTTACCGAACGAGGCCAGCGCGTTGTACTGGCCGAGGTCTATCACTCCGGTAAGGCTTTCGCGTTCAGCTTTGTGCGACGGTAAAAAATCCCGCTCGGAACGAGCGAACCATCTAATCCGCTCGGAGCATGACGGGGCTTTTGCCGAGATATGTCGCGCTTTGGCAGGTATACGCTCTAGTGCATTGCTGACCGATCTTCTGCAAGCCGCCCAATGCGTGGGCCAGAATGGGATCGATCATGCCTCCCTGCCCTGAAAGAGCAACAGGGATGCGCAGGACGCTGCTGCAGCCTTCGGAACGGTGCTAAAGCTGTCGCATCCGCATGAGGGAGTTCTGGCCGATGAAGCCCAAAGCCCGTATCCAGAGGATATGAATTTTTCGCTACATCTCACCTGTCTGACGGCACCCATGCTAGGCCAGTCGAATGTCTGCTTCGCTTGTTTCTCTCATCAATAGCTGACCGTCCGCATTCCACCCCATTTCAGCCGCCATCCGTGGCAAAGCAGACCGGCGGATTTCCGCCCGTTTTTGCCGTTCACAAGAGGATTGGACAGTCGGCTTTTCGTGACGACCTCATGGAAGCGGGAATTGGCAGATCGACATTATGGCCCGGTAGCGGATGGCAGTCTGGGGGAGCTGCCGAGCAAAGTTGTCGTTGCACACTTTGATACATCGGCACCTATCTAAGAGCGGTTGTTCAGTTGCTGATCCAACCAGGGCCCATCCCTAACCGAAGCAACCAATTGCGGTGCCGGTTGATTTTATATCGCTGCGCAAGAGCAGCGGAGGAGAAAATCATGAAGAGAAGCTATGTACTATTGATGGCGAGCGTTTTGACTCTGACCATGGGTACTTCCATTCAGGCGCAAGACCGTATGATCGACGGGGTGACGGTATCTTCCGAGCAAATGGATGACGTGCAGATCCGCTGCGATGAGCTGCGGGCGGAGAACGAAGCCTCTGCCGCAGGCACGACGGCTAGCGATACCACCGCGACGCCCGCTGCCGACGCGCCCGCGGCCGGTGCAAGCGACGATGCAGCAGCGACGGAGTCTCCCGCAGAGGAACCGGTCGCTCCCGATGGCGCAACGGCTACCGATGGGGGCAATATGGCAGCTGAAGGTTCAGACACGCTGATCGATGTCGGCGCGCTGACGTTCGAGCTCTGCCAAGAAAGCGGCTTCTACGAAGCCTCCATGTAGGAGAACGAGCTCCGGCAGCGATCTACGCTGCCGGAGCTGTGCCGATTACTGTTCGAGTTCGGCAAAAATGGCGTCGAAACGCTCTTTGGCCTTGGGCGGATTGCGGGCGCTCTTGGCCTCCTCGAGATTGACCGTGGGGTCTCCGACCGAAACCAGCGCCACCATGCCCATTGCATAGTGCGGCAAGCAGCGGATGCCGTACACGCCGGGCACCGTAAAGGTAACCGAAATTGCTTCGTTGATCTTGCCTTTGAATCCCTTGGCGCCCTCCGGAACCATGCCCTTGATCGTCTCGGCATTGTGCGAGCGGTCGGTAGGGACGAAGGTCACGGTATCGCCGACCTCGACGTTAGTGAGGGCGGGCTCGAAAACCATCGCGCCATCGGCACCGCGGTTCAGCATCTGGACTTCGAACTCCGCGGCTGCAACCGCAGACGCGCTCAAGGCCGCAACGATGCCGACGATGGCGGTGTGACGGACAAGGACGCGGTAAAGCGTTAATGCCATCTGTGGGGCTCTCCTTGATTGTGGGACCAGCTTCGCGGCCCTTATTGAGGTTTCTGTTCGATATAAACGAAATCGAGAACTTCCGGGTCCGGTGGCAGTTCCGTGTCACCCGCCGGGGCGCCGCTGAGTTCGAGCATGTGCGCGATGACGTCGATGTACTGCTGGTCCGTGCGGGATGCCGGATTATCGGGCGGCATGGTGGTCTTCACATATTCGAACAAGGACGCCAGCGAGGTACCTTCCCACTTACGAAGGAAGCTGAAGCGAGCGATTGCGGGGCCTCCGGGCTGGTCGGGCTCGTTGGCGCCATCGCCACGATCGCCATGGCATTTCGAACAAACGCCGGAATTGACCTGCTTGCCGCGCAATGCCTGATCGGCAGTGAAAACGCCGTCCCAGATCGTGCGCTCCTCCTGGCCGAAGCTCCCGCCCGGCAATCCCGCCAGCACCAGCATGAGTGGTACGGCAACGAAGCGTTTCAACATGGTATAGGTCTCCATCATAGAGTTGTGCAACGTCACATTCGTTCAGGGCGTATTTCGACGGCAAGCTGTGCCTGAGTGCTGATGTCGGCATCCACCACAAGCTCGGCCGTGTCGGAGACATACTTCCGGGCGGATACGAAAACGACGTAACGGCCCTTAGGGACATGCAACTCGGCAATGCCACGGGCGTCCGTTGCAGCCCGGTAGGGATGCATGGAGACGATCGCGCCAGCCAAGGGCGTCTGCTTTGCCCGGTCGAGCGCTTCTACGGTAACGACGCATTCCGGCGCGGGAGTGATAACCAGGCTGAAGGCTGTGGAACTGGGCAGATGCGGCAAGTCGAGCTCATCGGGTGTGAAGCGCACCTCCCACTCATGCCGGCCGGTCTCAACGCCCGCTCCGCTGAGTTCCAGGGCCGCAAAATGGAGGGCATCGCTGCCGGCCCAGGTATCGTGGCCGAGAACGCCGCTTGCCCGCTGCTCGCCACGATGATCGTGAACCGTGAAGGCCTGCCCGCCAAGCGAGCATCCGCAGGTGCACTTGACGCCGATATTGACGGGAAAGCGGCTGCCCTGCTCAACAGCGGAAGGCGTTCCCCAGACGTTGACCACGGTGCGATGCTCGGCAACGGTGATGGTGACGGGCACCCGCGTTTCCTCGAACGCCAGTTCATCCAACGTGAAGCCTTCGATGCGACCGTGCCAAGTATATCTCCCGGGTGCACTAGGTGCAGTCAGGCTGATCCGGCCGCTTGTGGCGTTACGCTCGGCATCGAAGTCGGTAAAAACCAGGCGGCCGAGTTCAATGTCATCTTCGTCCAGCAGGACAAGATAATCACCCCTCAGATCGCATGGGGGATCGTTGACCACTTCAGCCGTCAGTTCGACCAAGGTGGCAGCGAACACGCTTTCGGGTGCGCAGTGCAGGGTGCAGGCCATTGAACCCTGAACAATTGCTTGGGTCTTCATAGCAGAGAACTCCGGATATGAATGTCCGCGGGGCGTCCGGCGCCCCGCGGATGCAGTCAGGTCAGGTGACGATCGCTTCCTGGACCGCGTTGGTTGCGGCTATGTAGCCGTGGACGATGGCCCGGCCCAGACCATGCTGGTTGCCGCCGCCGCTAGACTCGCCGCCAGAGTAGAGGCCAGGAATGACGCTGCCTTCGAGGTCCACCACCTGAGCCTTGCCGTTGATGTGCAGGCCACCATAGGAGTCGTGCCAAACGGGGAACAGGGCAGCCGCATAGAAGCGCGGCGCGTCGATCTTGTAGAGCGGCGCATCGACCTCGCGGTCGAAGTCCGGATCCGCGCCTTCATCGACGAAGCGGTTCCACTGGGCGACCGTATTGGCGAGCTCGGACAGTTCGACCCGTTGCCAGGGGCAACCGGCCCGAACCTTCTGCGCCAGTTCTTCGATGGTGTCGGCCGAAAAGAACAGGCCGTTGTCGGGTGAGGTGAAGGGAGGATTGATGTCCCACCCATCGCGATCGAGCGCACCCTGATCGAAGATCGCCCAGATCGGACCGGAATGGAAATCCGGAGCCTGTGAGCCATCGTTGAGGGCCGTTGCGGCATGCACGCCGGCATTGGCGTTGTAGTTGGCGCGAATGTTGTTGGCGCTGGCATTGCGCCAGTCGAGCTGGCGGAAGTCCAGGCCCTCAGCCGGCTGACCCTTGCCTGGACCAGGCGGGAACGACGCGTTCGACCAGCCCTTCATCATCGTCATTTCGTTGAAGAAGCGCTTGCCGACCTGGTTGACCGCGATCAGGTGTTGGAACGAGTCAGCGCCCAGGTCGATACCGGTTGCGCCACGCAGCGAGAAGGTCGGATGGCCGGGCAGCATGGTGGTATAGGGGTCACGCGTGGCCAGGGTGCCGGGAAAGTGGAAGGTCGAAGGATAGCTCAGGTTCTGCTGCATGCCGGCGAGGCCTGCACCGACTTTCATGCCTGCCTTGATGCCACTGGCGTCCTGTCCCCTTGGCCCAAGAAATGCCCAGCCGCTCGAAACGAACGCAGGCTCCCGGAAGCCGGGATGGAACATGCCGCGGAATTCGGGATTGGCCGTGTGGCCACCGGCCCCGATGATGACCGCCTTCTTGGCCCGGACATAGATGACGTCCTTGGTTTCCTCAATATTGCCGTCCTGCCAGTAGCCAACCAGCGGCTCATTGGTCTTTGGATCAAGGCGCGGTGAGTAGCTGGCTTTGATACCTAGCACCCTGCCCGAGAACTGCTCCTCGCGAATGATCTCGTCCATGTGCCGGTTGAGCATGAACTGCACGCCCTTTTGGCGGGCGCTGTATTCGAGCGGCCGTGAGAGCGCCGTTCCGTTCGTCCGGGCGCCCTCGGCGACGGTGCCTGAGCCGTCCTGCATCAGCGTCGGCGCAAACAGGCTCGAGGAGACGCCCGGAATGCCAGCATCTTCCTTGGTGATAGTACCGCGCACCACGTCGGTGTTGTCGCCTTCGACGAGGAAAGCATAAGCGCGCCGCGCGCGGGACATGCCGGCATTGCCGTGGGTGCCCGAGATGCGACCCATTCGAACATAGTTGTCGAGGAGGAAGGTGCGCACGGCTGAGCAGTTGTCCGCCCAGGCCCGATGAAGGGGCCGCTCGTTGTAACGGTAGGGTGCCTGCGCGGCCGGGTCGGTGACCGACCAGTCGGTCATGTCGCGGAACAGCAACTCGACATCGTCGGTGAGCTCTTCAACCGTTTCCACCGGTGGAACGGTGATGTAGCCGTCCGGATCGGCATCGCCGCGAATGTCGCGGAGCTGCAGCGGGTCACCGCCACCGAGCGAAATGAGGCCAGTGGAGTGCAGCATCTTGCCGCCAACTTCGAAATTCTGGTCGAGCACCAGGACGCTCGCACCAAGATCGCGGGCGCGAATCGCCGCCGGCACGCCGGTGGCGCCGGCGCCGATGATGACAATATCAGCTTCGTAGTCCCATTCGATGCCCGGACCACGATCCTGCTGGGTCTGGGCTTGGGCTGGTACCGTGCCAGCTAAAACTGCCGCGCCGACACCAGCTGCTGCGGCACCCTGAGTAAAGAACGCCCGCCTACTAAGTGCCGACGATTGAGCGTCGCGCGCAGGTTTCCCTATACGTTTAGCCAATTGCTCCTCCTCTGATGACCACCCTTCAAGCGAGGGTTCATTGGTCAGCGTTAAGTGTGCGCACACAAGACTTTGGTTGGCAATTGCTCATTTTCCTGCAGGCTTGGATAGAAAATATTAGGGCACACGTCGCCTTGGGGCTCTGTTAGCGCCTGAAGATAGGAGCAATTTTCGAATGGCTAATTGTTCGCTTGGCATTGGGACACTAACGGTGGTACACAGCATTAAATGCTGGCCCGCTAAGTTGCTGATACTGTTGCTGTAAATATTTGGACTGGCGTGTCCCTCTCTCTCCGCCAGTTATCCCTGAGAGCCTGATTTCTCCTGGGCTCCCAGCATTTTCAATAGCTTGCGCTTCTCGCTGTTCCACCGAACTGTTACCGTGGAGCCATGAAAGACATGCCCAGGCACCCCGGCTTGATGAGGCGCGGAAATACGTACTGGCACCGCGCGTCCATCCCTGCCGACATCCGGTCCACGTACCCGAAAACCGAAGAGACCTTCTCGCATGGGACCAAGGAGCCGCAGGAGGCCCCGGTAAGGTTCCGTCGTGCCGCCGCTGAGGTGGACCAGCGGTTCGCTGCGCACCGACGAAGCATAGCGCTTGCCAGTGCACCAGCGGTTGCCGAACTCACCAGGACCCATCTCGCTCGCATCGAGGAGCGACTACAGCCACCCGCTTGATGAGGATGAGAGTGTCAGGCTCGATGGCTTCCAGGGCCACGAAGAGCCGTTGCCCAGCTTCGACGGCTATGTTGCGAACAGCAGCAGGTTCAATGGCGATGCGCGCTTCATGCTCGCCAGAGGCAGTGCACAGGGAGCGCCGCATTATCAGGAAAGCAAGGTAAGATTATATAGTAAGAAAACCAGCTAATTCGCACCGTGGGACGGCTTACGCCGACCAACCTGGCCCAAACAATGGATACACATCTGCCAAGATGGAGTTGCTGGTTTGGTGTTGGTTCTGAACGGGGCTCCTCGAGTCGGCGCAGCCGTGGTGACAATTCTGCAACGTTTGCCTTCTGATGCCGAAAGGAGTCCCTATTTTATAATCTGCATGCCCCCAAAGGAGTTAACTCTACGGACACCTCGTGCAGTTCGGTAACGAGTTCGAACTATCCTGCCCCTGCGCTCTCTACCAATGCAGACCTCGAAAATTGCCGCGCTGAAAATGCGACCTTCAAAGCCCATTTATTCCTTCCAGGAGCGTTCTGATGCCGTTGTCCCACAAACTCAGTGGACTTGTTCTCGCTTCTGTGGCCGGCATGGCGCTAGTGCCGCCATCCTTCATTCAACTCCAAGCACAGGAGCTAGACAGTTTCGCGGTGCTTGCGGGCTCTACCGTTACGGACGCGGGTAGCAGCGTCATCACCGGAAATGTTGGCGTAAGTCCGGGCAATTCGGTCACCGGCTTTCCGCCAGCCATCGTCAACGCGCCCTACACCATACACAACGGCGACGCGGTGGCCGCTTCCGCCCAATCACAGTTGACCACGGCCTACAACATCCTGGCTGGACGATCAGCTACGGCAGACCTCACAGGGCAAGATCTTGGCGGATTGCTGCTCGGCGGCGGGGTCTACACTTACGCGAGTTCAGCGCAGTTAACTGGTAACCTGACCCTGGATGCTGGCGGCGACCCGAACGCCGTGTTTGTCTTCAACATCGGCAGCACCCTGACAACCGCTGCAGCGTCCAGCATTGTTCTCATCAATGGAGCCGATCCGGCCAAAGTCTTCTTTCGTGTGGGCAGTTCTGCAACGCTCGGCGCGAGTACTCAGTTTGCCGGCAAGATACTGGCGCTTTCGAGCATCACATTGATCACCGGTGCCTCGATTAATTGTGGCGCAGCATTGGCACGCAACGGCGCCGTCAGCCTCGATAGCAATGTGATCAGCATCTGTGTAGCGGATGCGGTCGTGATAGACGATGAGTTGCTCAATGATGCCAGCGAGACCGATCAGGACATAATCGACGCGATTAACAACTACGCCGGACGAGGCAACGTAGTGCCCTTAGGGTTCGCCGTCCTGGATCTTTTATCAGTCGCCGAGCTGGATGCCGCTTTAGCGCAACTGGCAGGCGAAATCGCTACGGCAACAACACCTGCTGCGATTCAGTCAATGAACTCTTTTCTTGACCTGATCAACAGGCGCAGCGGATTGCCGATCGGGCCAAGTCGCGTCGCTTCAGCCCAGCAGGGTCCTGGTACCGTCAGTGTAATGGGGTATGCGGCCCAAGCCGAGGCACCTGGTGGCTCGGCGTTTGATAATTTTCACAGTGCTGCATTGCCCGACGCCGACCAATGGGAATTATGGTCGGCAGCATACGGCGGTTACACCGTGACAAAGGGAGATAACGGTCAAGGGACACACGATCGCGAGCTTGCTGACTACGGCCTTGCATTCGGGTTTCAGCGGAACCTGGCAACAGACACGATGTTCGGCCTCGCGCTTTCAGGTGGTGGCACCAACTTCAATCTTGATGATAGTCTGGGAAGCGGCAAAAGCGCCATGTTGCAGGCAGCGGTTTATGCGCGATCCGATAGCGACCGGGCTTATGTGAGCGGAGCACTGGCCTATGGCGTTCACAAGATGCAGACCGATCGAGCAGTGACCTTTGCCGGATTTGATCGGTTCGCTGCTGATTTCTACACACAGAACCTCGCAGCCGATGTCGAAGTCGGCTACAAGGCGGGCTTGATCACCCCGTTCGCCGCTCTGCGCGGCCAGGTCGTCTCCACCCCCTCCTACCAAGAAGAAACAGTGTCCGGCGCTTCCACATTTGCGCTTGGCTACGAAGATCAGCTTGAGATGGCAGGGCGTGTGGAAATCGGCGCGCGGGCCGACTGGTCCACCGATATCGATGCCGGCACTCTGAGTGCCTATGCAAGTCTTGCCGTGGCGCACCAGTTCTCAACGGGCAATACGAAGCAAGCCTATTTCCTTGCCCTGCCGGGTGCGTCCTTCACAGTGTCCGGTGCTGAAGCGGACGCGACTGCCGTGTTAATGTCGGTGGGCACCGAACTGCGCCTGGATAGTGGCTGGTCACTGTCGGGCGGGATCGACGCGGCCTTGTCGGAAAATACCCAGAGCTATTCAGGCAACGCTCGCCTGGGCTTCAAATGGTAGCGCCTGCCCTTACACCGCTTTTTCGGGGCAGTTGGTTACAAATAGCTGCGCGAGCCTGTTTGCTTGTTGCTTTGATCTGTTTCCTGGTGCCCACCGCCATGGCAGGGCCCACCAGAGTCGAATTCAAGAGTGATGTCGCCGCAGGTACGATCGTCGTGCGGACCGGTGAGAGGCAGCTCTACCTCGTTCTTGGAGGGGGAACGGCCCTGCGCTATGCCGTGGGCGTAGGTCGGACCGGGCGCGAATGGTCCGGGGTATCCTCAATCGTGGGAAAGTTCATCGCACCTCACTGGGCTCCTCCCGCTGAGATCCGCCGTGAGCATCCAGATCTACCAGAGCTGATCGCAAGCGGCTCCCCGGCAAATCCAATGGGCGCTGCAGCTATGACGCTGGAGGGTGGACTCTATGCCATTCACGGCACCAATGACCCGAGCTCAGTTGGTGGGTTCGTGTCATATGGCTGCTTCAGGATGTTGAACGCTGACATACTGGACCTTTTTGAAAGGGTTCAGGAGGGCACACCAGTCCTGGTAGAGCATTGAGGTGAGGGGCGCAGAGGGTCTGTGATGAACCCTTTTTGCTCGCCGGTTCAAAAGCCGCTCGCCTAACCCGCTACGATGACGTGACCTTGTTCGACCATGCGCTGATCTGCGTCGACGAACTGCACCACGCCTCCTCGGACGAGAACAGCAGGCTTGGCAACCTGCTGCGCGGGCTGGTTGACCGGGCGAGCGAAGCGGGCCCCGACGCTGCACACATCCTTGCAATGACCGGATCGTATTTCAGGGGTGACGGCACGGCGGTGCTGCACCCGCAGGACGAGGCCCGTTTCGAGAAGGTAATTTACACCTATTACGAGCAACTCAACGGCTACGAGTATCTCAAAACGTTGCGGATCAACTTCCGTTTTTACCAGGGCAAATACCTCGACGCGATTGGTGAGGCTCTGGACCCTCACAAGAAGACGATTGTGCATATCCCTCACGTTGGGTCAGCCGAGGGCAGTGGGGTGAACAAAATGTTCGCCGTGGACGCAATCGTGGATGCGATTGGTGATCGCTTAGGCAAGGACCCCAAGACCAGTGTCGACGCGGCTACGGGCTTTGTACACCTCACGGCAGGCGGCCATACACTCAAGATCGCGAACCTTGTGGACGACAGCGCCGAAAGAGAAAAGGTGTTGGCGAGCCTGCGCTTGGTGAAGGACCGCGGCGATGTTGACATTATCATCGCGCTCGGCATGGCCAAAGAGGGTTTTGACTGGGTTTGGTGCGAGCACGTCCTTACCGTTGGATATCGAGGTTCGCTAACCGAAGTTGTCCAGATTATTGGCCGATCTACGCGCGATGCGCCGGGCAAAACAGAGGCACAGTTTACGAACCTTGTCTCCGCCCCCTTCGCAAAGGACGAAGCCGTCAGCCGCGCCGTCAACGACATGCTTAAGGCCATTTCGGTATCGCTCCTGATGGAGCAGGTGATGGCGCCGGTCTTCAAGTTTCGCACACAGAAGGGCTCAGACCAATTTGACGGCTCGCCTGCCAACGGTTCTAAGCCTGGTCCGGTTACTAATGCGGGGGAAATCGAAATCGTTGGCATCCCCGAAATTGATGAAAAGGCAGTTGAAGCGATCGAAAACGACTTCAAT
>JAQGJI010000079.1 GCA_028290685.1 Devosia sp.
CTGCCTGCGTCTGGCCAAAAGCGGTGAACTGGTGGCAATCGATGGCACCGTGCTGAAATCGTCGGCACGCTCCATCTGCCTGCATGGCGATACGCCGGGGGCCGTGCAACTGGCCCGCGACGTGCGGGATGCTTTGGAGGGGGCGGGCATTTCAATCGCGGCGGATCAGCCGGAAACGTCGCTGCCTTGACGGCGCCTGACCCCACCGTCCTGCGGGCTCAATAACCGCCACTATCGGGAATGTTGAGCACATTTCCACAGGCCTTGCAGTGGACCGCGTCCGGGTCGTGCTTTTGCAGCCCGCACTGAGGGCAGGGGAAATGCACTTTGGTGGGCCGGAAGATGGACTGCGCCAACCGCACGAACAGCGATATACCGATGATCATGATGATGATCGAAGCAAGCTTGCCGCCCGTACCGGGCAGGGTGATGTCCCCATAGCCGGTGGTCGTGACGGTTGTCACAGTGAAGTAGAGGGCGTCGATATAGCCATCGATGCCGTCCTCGCCGCGGTTGACGAAGGCGGTGTAGACAAAGCCGGTGACCACGAACAGGAAAACCAGCAAATTGATGATGGCCTGGATGGTTTCCTGGTAGGCGATCAAGCCGCGCCGGCGCAGGGGCCGCCACATGGCCTGGCTGCGGGTGAGGGTCCATAGGCGCAGAATGCGCAGAAAGCCCAGGTTGACCAGTAAGGTCGGCGCCAGCAACGTCATGAGGATGAAGATATCGAGGATGACATTGGGCTGCCGCAGCCAGCGCAGCATGTCGGTGGAGGCAAGCGCGCGGGCACCCAAATCGAGCGCCAGCAGGGCGGCGATGGAATAGTCTATCCACAAGAACGCGCTGTTGTCGCGCAGCAGCGGTGTTGCGATGAAGAAGGCGATGATCGCCAGATCGACGATCAGCACGGAATATTGGAAGCGCTGGGCGCCGGGTGACTGGCTGTGATAGAGCAGCCGAAGCCTGCTGCGCAGGCGGCGGAAGCCGCTATTCCGATTATCTGCTTTCACCCGGCTCTCGCGGTTTTGGTGCATGACGAATGTGCTTGCCAGCGCACGATGGCGGGCGCAAGAGGGCAGTTCAGCCTGAGGGGACAAAGCGAAGATGAGCGTTTCAGTTTACGAGATGACCGTGCCTGTTTTCACCCGCATGCTGACCAATCTGCTCGCCATCATGGACAAGGCAGAACTCAACGCTGCCGAGCGCAAGTTCGACACGATGGTGCTCTCCGATGCGCGGCTGGCTCCGGACATGATTCCGTTTCGCGGCCAGGTGATGATCGCCACCGACCACGTTAAAGGCTGCGTTTCACGCCTTGCCGGGGTGCCCCTGCCGTCCTGGCCCGATACCGAAAAGAGCTTTGCCGAACTGCGCGAACGCATCCAAAAGGCCCTGGACCTGCTGGCGACAGTGACGCCCGAGCAATTGGCCGGGAGCGAAACGCGCAGCATCGTGCTTACCCTGGGCGGCAAGGAAATAACGCTGGTGGGCCTCGACTATGTCACGCAGCGTGCCATGCCCAACTTCTTTTTCCACGTGACCACCGCCTACAATATCCTGCGCCTCAATGGTGTGCCGATCGGCAAGCGCGACTACATAGGCTGATATGGCAGGGCAGGTGGCCCCCGCCTTGGCTGTTGCCGGTAACGAAGCGGAACGAACTGGCCAAGGTATTGATGGTCAGCTTTTGAGCGCTGCTGTCACCAAAAACGGCACCGCGTTTCGGCGGCGGTATCTTTGCGGGCTGCTGAAACGGGCGTCCGTCACGGAAAACCGCCAGCGCTGTGTTGCTGTTGCGGCTGTGTGCGGCTATTGGCTGCAAACGGGCCGCTTGTTGCGGCCCCTTACGAGGGCGCAATGAAACTGGCATTTGTTATTCCGGCCTACAACGAAGAGGCGCTGATCGGGAAGTGTCTCAGCTCGGTGGTGGCTGAAATCACCCGGTCCGGGGCAGATGCCGATATCATCGTGGTCAACAATGCATCAACTGATCGCACCGGCGAGATCGCGCGCAGCTTTCCCAGCGTCCGGGTGGTCGACGAGCCCAAAAAAGGGCTGGTGAACGCGCGCGACGCAGGCTTTGCGGCAAGCGAAGGTTATGAGCTGATCGCCAACATCGACAGCGACACCATTGTGCCCGAGGGTTGGCTCGATACGGTGTTGACCGAATTCGCGCGCGACAAGAAGCTGGTGTGCCTGAGCGGCCCATACATCTACTACGATATGCATTGGTGGAACCGCTTCCTGGTCGGGGCCTTTTATGGGCTGACCTACCTGATCTACATCATCAACCGCTTCGTGCTGCGCGTTGGATCGGTCGTGCAGGGGGGCAATTTCGTTTTCAAACGCGCCGCCTGGCAGCAGGTGGGCGGTTATGACCGCTCGATTGTGTTTTTCGGCGAAGACACCGACGTGGCGGTGCGGCTGTCCAAGGTGGGCGGCGTCAAATGGACATTCGCGTTGAAAATGAAAACCTCTGGGCGCCGGCTCGAAAAAGAGGGCGTTTTCAGAACCGCAGGCACTTATACCCTCAACTTCTTCTGGGTCACGTTCCGGGGCAAGCCGGTCACCAAGAGCCATACCGATATTCGCCCGGACTAGGCTATTGCCGTAAAGCTTTGTTTAGCCTGCCAGCGTGCCGGGAATCTGTGATACTCTGGATCAGCTAGACTGAGGCGCCGCATGGTGCGGCCAGGGCCGCGCGGCATGGCGATTTCATCGCAGCTTCCCCAGATTGTTGCCATCGCCCGAAGCGGCGCCTTGCAGGCGCTGGCGCTTCAGGCTGGACAGACCGTTGAAGGCAAGGTGGTCGGCCCGGCGCCCAATGGCGGCACCCAGGTGCAGATTGCCGGCCAGATGCTCAATCTACTGCTGCCCACACTCGCTACAGCTGGCGAGACCCTCCACTTCCAGGTGCAGGGCAG
>JAQGJI010000189.1 GCA_028290685.1 Devosia sp.
GCGAAACCGAGGTGCGCAAGTCCGGCAGGAGCGCTTTGATCGCGACCATGCCGATGAGCAAAGTGGCTCGGGCGCGCGAACGTGGAGAGACCCAGGGCCTGATGAAAGTGCTGGTTGACGCAGAAACTCGGTGCATTCTGGGCACCGCCATTCTGGGCATTGGCGGAGACGAAGTGGTCCATTGCTTGCTCCAATTGATGGTGGCGGGAACGCCCTACACCACGATGATGCAGACCATGCACATCCACCCGACGGTGACTGAACTGCTCCCGACGCTGCTGGCAGCTCTCAAGCCGTTGGAATAACCGGTCAAACGTGCCAGCCCTCGGGACTATCGAGGCTGAACGACTGGCGATGCCTGGCTATTCAACGTGACTGAATGAAGTCCCGTTCTGTGGCCAGCCCATGCCATTCGCTGGGGATTTCACTGTCAAAGATCAGCGTGTAGGGGCCTTTGTAACCAGCGTCCTCCGCGAGTTTGACGCACTGTGCGTAGTCGGCCTCATCCAGATCGCCATCGATGAACTGCGCTTTGGCGTGGCACAACTCGGCACGTGCGAAGATGGAACCAAGATCGCTGTATTTACCGGGCCCTGCCCAATTGCCGAAATCGGCCAGAAGGCCGACGCGTCCCTCCAGCCGGTCGAGCACGTAGTGTACATGAGCGGGTTCCGACAGCAGATCGAACCAGTTCTCTGTAACCAGTCTCACGCTGGAGCCGGAATTACTGTCAGCAAGCTGCGCCAGCGCCTTGATCGAACGATCCAGTGCATCGCGCGTCGGCTTTTGTTTGCCCGCAATGATGCGGGCATGTTCGGCACCCAGTTCGTTGGCAATTTCGATCCATCCGGCGATCCAGGCCTGATCGCGGGCGCCATGTTCAGGATGGCTGATATCTCCGGCATCGATCAGCAGCGTTTGCAGCCGGACATTGGCGATCCGCAACTGATCGCGCAGTTCACCAAGATAAACCGGATCCCGGCTGCGCAAGTGAAACGAAACGATCTCCAGCCGGTGGTAGCCATGGTTGGCAAGAACCGAGGGCAGGCCAAGCAGGGATTCGGTGCCCTCGCCATAGGTTTCCTGCATGGGTCCGACCTCTGTCGTGGTCAGATCGTGCGGATATGTCATGCCCAGGAGGCGGTGCAACGACCAGGTGGAAACGGCAATTCGGTCGGCACTGACAGCCATAGACTATCCCCTTTATTCTCCGTGCATGAATTTAATCCTGCACGCTGCCAATATTGGCGTCGCTACATCTTATATATCGGCCGGCATGGAGGGGGAAAAGTTTTACCCCCGTTCTCCTTGCCGCTGCCTTTGAGCACGGGCGAGGGGCGAAACAAGGGGGTCAGGCCGGGGGCGGGGGGAGCGAGGCGGCGCAAACCGGGCCTTCCCGCAGGGGGCGGAGCGTTCCATGCCCGTTAACGGATGTGCCCATAACCGGGCAATCGGTTAACATAGTGTTAACCTTGAGAGTGCCACATCGGCTCGGGCGCGTTGAAAGCGCAGCATAGGGGCATCGGGAGCGCAACATGGCCGATCTAGGGGGCAAGATTGTTCTTATCACTGCCGCAGCGCAGGGGATAGGGCGGGCGTCGGTGGAAGCATTCCTGGCGGCTGGTGCCCGGGTGATCGCCACCGATATCAACGCCGGCAAGCTCAGGGAACTCGATGGCAGAGCAGGCGTCGACACGATGGTGCTCGATGTGCTGTCGACGGATGCGGTCAGCGCGGCTGTGTCGGCCATCGGGCGGATCGATGTGCTGTTCAACTGCGCAGGTGTGGTGCACGCCGGCACGGTTTTGGAGATGAGCGACAAGGACCTCGACTTTGCGCTTGACCTCAACGTCAAGGCCCAGATCAGAACGATCCGGGCCGTACTGCCGCAAATGCTCGAGCGCCGGGATGGCGCCATCATCAACATGGCAACGGTCGCCAGTTCGGTGAAGGGCGTTCCCAACCGGGCGGCCTATTCGATCAGCAAGGCCGCAGTGGTCGGGCTAACCAAGTCGGTGGCTGCCGATTATGTGACGCAGGGCATCAGGATCAACGCCATTTGTCCGGGCACCGTGGATTCGCCGTCGCTGCACGAGCGCTGGCATGCGACGGGCGATTTCGAGGCGGCAAAGAAGGCCTTTATCGCCCGCCAGCCCATCGGGCGCATCGCGCAACCCGAGGAGGTGGCGGACCTGGCGGTGTATCTGGCGGGCGCGACCTATACCACCGGGCAGGTCCATATCATTGATGGCGGGTGGACGGGCTAGGCCCGTCCGGTCAAGCCGAGGCTGGTGCCTTGTTGGCCCATTCACCCTTGCGCATCACCGGCTCGGTGGTGCCATCGGCATGGACACCATCGATGTCGATCTGGTCGGAGCCAATCATCCAGTCGATATGGATGTTGGAGGTGTTGCCGCCCTGCGCGTTGATCTGCTCCTGCGTCAAATCCTTGCCGCCGACAAAGCAATCGGAATAGCACTGGCCCTGGGCAATGTGGCAGGAGGCGTTTTCGTCATAAAGGGTGTTGAAGAACAGAATACCCGATGCCGAGATGGGGGATGAGTGGGGCACCAGGGCCACTTCGCCCAGGCGCCGTGCGCCCTCGTCGGTGTCCAGCACCTTGTTGAAGATGTCCTGTCCCTTGGAGGCCTTGAACTCCACCAGTCGCCCGCCCTCGAAGCGCGCCTGCATCTGTTCGATCAGTGCACCATTGTGCGACAGCGGCTTGGTGCCGGCCACATAGCCGTCGACGCGGAGCCGGTGGGGCGTGGTGAACACTTCTTCGGTCGGAATATTGGGGTTGCAGGTGATGCCGTTCTTGGCTTCGGAGGCGCCACCCTTCCAGCGGTGCCCATCGGCAAGGCCCACGGTCAGGTCGGTGCCGGGACCGGTGTATTTGAGCGAAGCAAAGGATTTGCCGTTGAGCCAGGTCCAGCGAGACTTGAGATTGGCATTGTGCTCTTTCCAGGCGGCGATCGGATCATCGCGATCGACCCGCGACGCCTTGAAGATGGC
>JAQGJI010000192.1 GCA_028290685.1 Devosia sp.
CCCAGCGAACCCAGCTTGATCCAGAGCATGGCGTCGCGCGGAACCGGCTTGCGCAGGGCCAGCATCACCGCCCAGCAGCCGATTGCCCCAATCCCCACTCGGAACGATGTTACCCAGAGCGGGCCGATCTCACGGATCAGCACCGCATTGAAAATAAATGAGCACCCCCAGATGGCACCCAGGAAAATAATCCAAAACCAGTCGCGCCGATCCATGAGTGCCTCCGTCAGAGGCGCGCAGCATAGGCCTGCGCGCGACTTCGGTCGAACCGATTCTAACGATGGTAGCCATCAATCCGGGTGATGGAGAAGCAGGCGGGTGAATGCAGTGGAGGCTAGTACCGCAGGCAAACCAGCTGCCCGCTGGACCACTCGATCTGCCCCGCCAGATCAAGCTCCAGCAACAACATTTGCATGTTCGATACACTCAGGCCCGATTGCCGTATCAACTCGTCCACCTCCACGGGGGTGGCACTCAGCGCGGCCAGCAGCCGCGATTTCTCGTCGTCGCCGGGCAGCGCCTCGGGAACTAGGTCTGGCTCCCAATCCCGATCGAATAGAGCACTGCGCGCGGGATCCGCATTGCCGAGGGATTCCACGATGTCTTCAACGCTGGTGATCAGCTTGGCGCCTTGCTGGATCAGCAGATTGCCGCCCTCGGCCCGCGGATCGAGCGGGGATCCTGGCACGGCGAACACGTCGCGATTCTGCTCCAGCGCCAGCCGTGCCGTGATGAGTGAACCTGACCGTTTGGCTGCTTCCACTACAACAATCCCCAGCGACAGCCCGGACACCAGCCGGTTGCGCCGGGGAAAGTCCCGGGCGCGCGGTTCCCAGCCGAGCGGCATCTCCGTCAGCAAGGCGCCGCCACTGTCCAGAATTTCATGCGCCAGGGGAACATTCTCGTGGGGATAGATCTTGTCGAAGCCGCCCGCCAGAACCGCGACCGTGCCCGTATCCAGACTGGCCCGATGCGCCGCCGTGTCGATGCCCCGCGCGAGTCCCGACACGATCGTGTAGCCTCTTTCGCCGAGCCCGCCTGCCAGCAGGCGCGTCATCTTGATGCCTCCGGAGGATGCATTGCGCGCCCCCACAATGCCGACGCTGCGCTGCCAATCGAGGTTGACGCCACCTGCCATGGTGATGATAGGCGGGGAGGCCGGGATGTGCTTCAGGAGTTCAGGGTAGTCGGGCTCCCCACTGGCGACCAGCCGCGCACCATAGCGCTCGAGCCCGGCAATCTCGTCTTCGGCGGCAGACTGGCTGGCGACGCGCAGCGGCTTGCCAACGCGCTTGAGCAGGCCGGGCAGGGCGCTTAATGCCGCTTCGGCCGAACCGAACCGATGCAGCAGCTGCCGGAACGTTGCGGGACCCACATTGTCCGAGCGGATCAGCCGCAGCCATGCAAGGCGCTCGGCAGGCGACAGACGCTCGCCATCAACCCACTGTGCCAAATCTAGGATGCCTTCTTGCCCGAGCCGATCCGTGGCTCGGTGCCGGCAATCAAGCGGACGATATTGCCCCGGTGCTGGTAGAACAGCAGTATTGCCAGCACCGACACCGCAGCAGCCAACCATTCATCGACCACCACATAGGCAAAGATCGGGGCCGTGGCCGTGGCAGTCAGCGACGCCAGCGATGACATCTTGCGCGTAAGGGCGATCAGCAGCCACACTGCGCAAAAAATAAGACCCACAGGCCAACTCAGCGCCAGCAACGCCCCGATCAGCACCGCAACGCCTTTGCCGCCCTTGAAGTTGAGCCACAGCGGAAAGCAGTGGCCCAGAAACGCCGCTATCGCCGCGACATAGAGCGGCAGCGCTGCATCCCCGCCAATCGGGAGCGCGGGATTGCTCAACAGTGTCCGCGCCACCAAAACCGCGACTGCCCCTTTGCCTGCATCCAGAAGCAGCGTTACCGCCGCCAAGCCCTTGTTGCCGGTCCGCAGCACATTGGTCGCACCGATATTGCCAGACCCGATGGCGCGGATGTCACCTAGCCCGGCCGCCCGCGTCAGCAGCAGCCCGAAGGGAATGGAGCCGAACAGATAAGCCATGAGCGCGGTCGCAATCAGCCCCGGCACCCAGGCGCCGCCCAGCAGCCATGGCGCAAACATCCCAGCAAATGTCTCAGTCACGGCCCCGGTTCTCCTCGGCATGGATGTAGACAGTGCGTCCACCCACGATGGTTCGCATCACCTTGCCAGCAAGCCGCGCCCCTTCAAAGCTCGTATTGCGCGAGCGCGAGCGAATTTCGCTTTCGCTGACCTGCCAGGGATAGTCGGGGTCAAACAGGATCAGCTCGGCCGGCGCACCCTGCCTGATGCGCCCCGATGGCAGTCCAAGTATGTCGGCAGGCCGGCTGGTCATTGCTCGCAGTACGGTCATCAAGTCGACATCGCCCGCATGCACCAGGCGCAACGCAGCGGCCAACAGTGTTTCGAGCCCGATTGCCCCGTCCGACGCTTCCGCAAACGGCTGCCGCTTGACTTCCGTATCCTGCGGGTCGTGGTCCGAGTGGATGGTGTCGATAGTGCCGTTCCGCAAGCCCTCGATCACGGCCTGCCGATCATCTTCCGAGCGTAGCGGCGTGGACAGTTTGAAAAAGGTCCGGTAGCGCCCGACATCGTTCTCGTTCAGCGCCAGGTTGTTGATCGAAACACCCGCGCTGATGTTCCTGCTGCGCCGTTTCGCAGCCGCCAGCAATTCCACCGAAGCAGCGCACGATATCTGCGCCGCATGATACCGGACGCCCGTGAGCGCTGCCAACTGCAAGTCCCGCGCCAGGGGAATTGTTTCAGCCTCGCGCGGAATCCCCTTCAGCCCCAGAATAGTGGCGAACAGCCCCTCATTCATCACTCCCTCGCCGGCCAGGCTCTTGTCCGAAAGGTGATGCACCACTGTCAGGCCGTAATTGGCCGCATAACTCATCAGGGTGCGCAGCATTGCGCTCGACTGAATCGATTGCCGCCCATCTGTCAGGCACACTGCCCCCGCTTCCCGCAAGAGGCCGAACTCGGTCATTTCCTGCCCCGCCAGCCCCTTGGTCAGCGCCGCCGCCGGCAATACATTGACCTTGCTCGTGGCCTTGGCGCGCCGGATCAGGAAATCCACCAGCGCCCCGTCATCCACCACAGGGGCCGTATCGGGCATCATCACAAAGCTGGTAATTCCGCCTGCCGCAGCTGCGTCTCCCGCCGATTGCAGCGTCTCGCGATATTCCTTGCCTGGCTCGCCGGTAAAAACCCGCATGTCGATCAGACCGGGCGCCAGGATCAACCCTCCGGCATTGATGACCTCTGCACCGTCGGGAACACCGACCGGTCCGCCAAGGGCCATCTCAGCGATCAAACCATCCCGCACCAGCACGGCGCCTGCCGCATCGGTGCCCGAGGCGGGATCGACGATTCTCGCATTCTCGATCAGCAGTGGGCGGGTCACAGCTCGTTTCCAGTTGCTACAAGTGCATCCAGCACGGCCATGCGCACCGCGACGCCCATTTCCACCTGGTCGGTGATAACCGAAGCGGGTCCGTCGGCGATCGCCGGATCGATTTCTACCCCGCGGTTCATCGGACCGGGATGCATGACGATGACGTCAGGCTTGGCATGGCTCAGCTTTTCCGCATCCAGCCCGTAAAAATGGTAATATTCCCGCACCGAAGGGATCATCTTGCCGGTCGCCCGTTCATGCTGCAGCCGCAGCATCATGACAACGTCCACATCCTTGAGGCCGGTCCGCATATCGGTGAAAACCTCAGTCGCCAAATGCTCTATGCCGGCTGGCAGCAGATTGCGCGGCGCAATCACCCGCGTACGCACATGCAGTGCCCCCAGCAGCAACAGATTGGACCGGGCGACCCGTGAATTGGCGATGTCGCCGCAAATGGCCACCGTCAGCCCCGATATGCGACCCTTGTGATTGCGGATGGTCAAGGCATCGAGCAGGGCTTGTGTCGGGTGCTCATGCGCCCCATCGCCCGCATTGATCACCGAACAGCCGACTTTCTGGCTCAACAGTTCCACCGCGCCCGCCGCCGAATGGCGCACGACAATAACATCGGGCCGCATGGCGTTCAGTGTTGCCGCCGTGTCGATCAGCGTTTCACCCTTGCTGACCGAACTGGTTTTGACCGACATGTTCATGACCAGCGCGCCAAGGCGCTTGCCGGCGATCTCGAACGATCCCTGCGTGCGCGTCGACGCTTCGAAAAACAGGTTTATCTGCGTTTTACCCGACAGGGTGGGATGGGACTTGCGCTCCTGCCGGCTCACCGGAACCATGCGCTCGGCCCGATCAAGCAGGTCAATGATCTCGTGCTGCTTGAGATCGGCGATGGAAAGCAGATGTTTTTGGTTAAATGGCGGGAAATCGTCCGAAGGACCGGCGGCCGTGGCTGAGGTAGTTGTCGCACGTGCTTGGGCCATACACTTGGCTCCCTGCTATTTGCTGCGGTCTAGCCGAGCGCCCCTCGCGGTTCAACCATTTCTTGACTTATCCCCTGCGCAACCTGTCCAGCGCGCCTTGCAGGATGTAGCTTGCCGCCAGCTTGTCCACGACCTCAGCCCGGCGATCGCGACGCAAATCTGCCTCGATCATCATCCGGGTAACAGCAGAAGTCGAAAGCCGCTCGTCCCAGAACGTGATTGGCACGCTGATGCGTTGTGCAAGGCTGCGCGCAAACGCTCGCGTCGATTGCACGCGCGGACCTTCGGAGCCGTCCATATTGAGCGGCAAGCCCAAAACGATCGCTACAATGTGGTTTTCCGCGATAAGCTGGTCGATCCGTTCGGCATCTTGAGTGAACTTCGTGCGCTTGATGGTTTCAATCGGACTGGCCGAATAGCGCATGGCATCGCATACGGCGACCCCGATAGTCTTCGTTCCCAAGTCAAGGCCCATAATTTTCCCGGTGGGGGGAATAGAGGCTAGAGGGTTGGCATAATGGTCTGTCACGGTAGGCTCACTTGCCACATCTCTGCCGTCCTATAGGTTGTGCAAGAGTTTGGCGACAAGAAAGCAGCAATGAAACTTACCTGGTTCGGCGGCACCACGGTTCGAATCCATACCGGCGGGCTGATTCTGGTTTTGGACCCGGAAACTGCACCTGCGAAAATCGACAGGGCGGAACTGGCTTCCGGGGCTGACCGCATCATCGTCCCCCCGGACCTGCCACGGGTTGATCTTGTTTCCTGGCGTCCTCGAAAGGTTGGGCGTCTGATCGACGATGTTGGTGCACCGGCTGCAGAGATCTGGTCTTCGGAGTCGGGAGCCATTCTGATCGACGCTGCTGCCGAACCGCCTTTGCTTCTGTTTCCTGTCACACAACCACACCTCGGTCGCTGGGCGCAAACCGCTATCATCGTGATCTCCGGCGATGGCGAGCGTCTTGTAGATCTTGGCGAGGCGCTGCTCGCGGAGCATCCGCCGCGCTTGTTAGCGCTCGCTGGAAACGACGCAGCAATCGATTACGCGGTGCCCAGGCTGCGCCATTGTCTTGATGGCTCGGGGCTGGTGGCGCTCGAGCCGCACATGGCACTTGAAGTCTGATGTGACCCATGAGCCATTTTCATTGTCTTTTTGCCTGCGCCATTGCTAATACCCTCGGCAAACGAGCCTCTGCTTACGGAGTTTTTCATGTCTGTCGACGCCGCAACCGTAAAGCGTATCGCGCGCTTGGCCCGCATCCGCATCGATGAAAGTGAAATCACCAGCTACCAGGGTGAACTGAACGCTATTCTGGGCTTCGTCGAGCAGTTGCAGGAGGTCGACGTCGATGGGGTGGAGCCGATGACCTCCGTCACCCCGATGACCTTGCGCCGGCGTGATGATCGCATCAGCGATGGCGGCTATGCCGAACGCATTGTCAGCAATGCGCCGCTCTCGGAAGACAATTTCTTTATGGTACCCAAGGTGGTCGAATAGATGACGGTCACCATCACCCTCGAAACACCGCTGCAGGATGAAATTCGTGCGCTGGTTTCCAGGCTGAACGATCATCTGATCCCGCTTTCACCGCTGGAATTCCAGTTCAAGATGACAGTTGAGCAAATGGCCGGTGATGACACCACGCTGTTTGTGGCGCGAGACCAGGCTGGCAAGGCAGTGGGGATGGGCGCGCTCAAGGTGCACTCTCCCGAACTTGGCGAGGTGAAGCGAATGTTCACCGATCCAGCCGTGCGCGGACAGCGCGTTGGATCGGCGCTGCTGGCGGCCATTGTTGCGCTCGCCCGCAGCAAGAACTTGGCCATGCTGATGCTCGAGACCGGCACTGGGGAGGGCATGGCCGAGGCGCATCGACTCTATACCCGCAGTGGCTTTAAAGCGCGTGGGCCGTTCCTCGATTATCCCGACAGCGAATGGTCAGCCTTCTTTGAATTACCTTTGGACGTGGCGCAACTTGCATGACATCGAGCACTGGCCCCGATGTGAGCACCCGCTACCGCAATCTAAGCGAGATTTCTGTTGACTGACCTGACCAAGCTGAGCCTGGCCGACGCCCGCCGAGCCCTTGCCGACAAGAGCTTTACCGCAACCGAACTGACCGGTGCCTATCTAACGGCAATCGAAGCGGCCAATCCGAGCCTGAACGCCTATGTGGCTGTCACGGGCGAGCAGGCTCTGGAAATGGCCAAGGCAAGCGACGAAAAGCTGGCCAAAGGGCAGGGCGGCTCACTCGAAGGCATTCCGCTCGGCATCAAGGATTTGTTTGGCACCAAGGGTGTTCACACCCAGGCCGCCAGCCATATCCTCGATGGCTTCAAGCCTGAATACGAATCCACCATCACCAGCCAGTTGTGGCGGGATGGGGCCGTCATGCTGGGCAAGCTCAACATGGACGAGTTCGCCATGGGCTCATCCAACGAGACGAGCTTCTACGGCCCGGTGGTTAGTCCCTTCCGCGCCCAGGGCAGCAACGCCAACCTTGTCCCCGGCGGCTCGTCTGGAGGCTCTGCAGCGGCGGTGGCCGCCTGGCTCTGTGCCGGTGCCACGGCAACCGACACAGGCGGCTCCATCCGCCAGCCTGCTGCATTCACCGGCACCGTTGGCATCAAGCCGACATATGGCCGCTGCTCCCGCTGGGGCGTGGTCGCCTTTGCGTCATCGCTGGATCAGGCGGGCCCGATCGCCCGCACGGTGGAAGACGCCGCACTGCTGATGACCTCGATGTCTGGGTTTGATCCCAAGGATTCGACCAGCGCCGATCTGGCGGTGCCCGATTTCGCTGCCGCCGTCGAGCGGGGAGTCAAGGGCCTCACCATCGGTGTGCCGCGCGAGTACCGCATGGACGGCATGCCGAGTGAAATTGAAAAGCTCTGGAGCCAGGGCCTCGAATGGCTGGTCGCCGAAGGCGCAACGGTCAAGGATATCTCCCTGCCGCACACCAAATATGCCCTGCCGGCCTATTACATTGTCGCTCCCGCTGAAGCATCGTCCAACCTCGCTCGCTACGACGGGGTGAAATACGGTCTGCGCGTATCGGGAAAAGACATAACCGACATGTACGAACTCACCCGCGCCGCCGGTTTCGGCCGCGAAGTGAAACGTCGCATCATGATCGGCACTTATGTGCTCTCCGCGGGTTATTTCGACGCTTACTACGTCAAGGCGCAAAAGGTCCGTACCCTGATCAAGAAGGATTTCGAGGACGCCTTCAACCTAGGCGTCGATGCCATCCTTACTCCTGCAACGCCGTCCGCAGCGTTCGGCATCGGTGATGAAGCCCTTGCCGCCGATCCGGTTGCCATGTACCTCAACGACGTGTTCACCGTCACGGTCAATATGGCGGGCCTACCGGGCATCGCTGTTCCCGCCGGCAAGGACGCCAAGGGCCTTCCCTTGGGGCTTCAACTGATCGGCAAGCCCTTTGATGAAGAAACCCTGTTCGCAGCCGCCCGCATTATCGAGCGCAGTGCCGATACCGACTTCTCGCCCACGCCCTGGTGGTAACCCTCAGGTGCGACACTTGATCGTGCGCCCGATCGGCCTTATTTGGCGGTCATGCATAAATTGAAACTGGTGACGACTTCGCTCAGGGCGGGGTCCGGGCCGACAAGGGTTTTGCCAATGGCCTCAGACATTTTCACTTCCCTTGACTGGTCCGAGCCCCCCAAGGACATGAGCAAGCCCCTGCAGGCGCTCTGGTGGCTCAAGAAGGGAAATCTGCGCGTTGGACCCGAATGGGAGCAGGCGCACAACATTGTCCAGGCCATGGAAGGCGTTCAAGCCTTTGACTGGGTGCATGCCCTCATGCACTGGATTGAGGCTGACATGGGCAATGCCGATTACTGGTACCGCCGGGCCAACAAGCGTCGCGCGACTGCCAGCGTCAGCGCCGAATGGGAGCACATCGCGGCTGCCCTCAGCGATGTGACGCGTCACTAGCAATTTTGTTGACGGGGCGGGCAGCCCCGTCTGGCAACTGCCCTAAACCGGCTTGATCAGCGCATGCCGCTTCTTGCCCACGGACAGCTTGATGACGCCTTCCGCAAGCAGGGCATTGTCACCGATGCTGAGCTTGTCGTCCTCGATAACGGCGTCGTTGACCCGCACGGCGCCCGATTGCACATGCCGGCGCGCTTCTCCGTTCGAGCCCGCTAACCCCGCGCTCACCAATGCGGCGAGAATGCCGATGCCGTTTGCAAGCTCGGCATGCGTAATGTTTGCCGTTGGCAGCGAAAGATCGATCGTTCCTGCTTCAAACGTCTGTCGGGCCGTGTGCGAAGCCTCTTCCGCAGCCGCCCGCCCATGCACGATGGCCGTGACTTCGGTCGCCAGCACCTTCTTGGCTTCATTGATCTCATTGCCGCCCAGCGCTGTGAGTTTCTCGATTTCACCCAGTGGCAGGCGGGTAAAAATCTTGAGGAACTTGCCGACGTCGGCGTCTTCGGTATTGCGGAAATACTGCCAAAAATCATAGGGGCTGAACAAATCCCCGTTGAGCCAGACCGCGCCCGAGGCCGATTTGCCCATCTTTTCGCCCGACGACTTGGTCAGCAGCGGCGTGGTCAGGGCATAAAGCTGCTCGCCCCCCATGCGGTGGTTGAGGTCCACCCCATTGATGATATTGCCCCACTGGTCCGACCCACCCATCTGCAGCACGGTGCCATAGCGCCGATTGAGCTCGGTAAAGTCATAGCCCTGCATGATCATGTAGTTGAACTCGAGAAAGCTCAGCGACTGCTCGCGGTCGAGCCGCAGTTTCACCGAATCAAAGCTCAGCATCCGGTTCACCGAGAAGTGCCGGCCCACATCGCGCAGGAACTCGACATAGTTCAGCTTCAGCAGCCAATCGGCATTGTTGACCATGATGGCGGGATTGGAGCCTTCATAGTTGAGGATGTTGCTGTAGACCTTCTTGATGCTCTCGATATTGGTTTCGATCTGCTCCACGGTCAGCAATTTTCGCTGGTCGTCTCGGAACGAAGGATCGCCAACCATAGAGGTGCCGCCACCCATCAGGCTGATCGCCTTGTGGCCGGTTTCCTGCAGCCAGTAGAGCATGGTGACGGTGATCAGATTACCGATGTGGATCGACGTCGCCGTGGCGTCGTAGCCCACATAGCCCGTGATCGGCCCTTTGAGCGCCAGAGCATCCAGCCCTTCCGGGTCCGAGATTTGGTGAATAAACCCACGCTCGTCGAGGACGCGCAGGAAATCGGATTTGAACTTGGTCATGGTTGCGATCCGTTCGATGAACCAAAC
>JAQGJI010000198.1 GCA_028290685.1 Devosia sp.
TCCCATGTGAGCAAGAGGCGCGTCAACTCACACAATGACAATGGCCGTGAAGGGGTGGAAATCGGAATGGCGGTTTATGGGAACAAGATAGCCAAAGCGGACATGACTTGAAGGCTGCACTATTCCGCAGCTTGCAGGTGGAACTGAAACGGTACGTTCAATAAGCTGGCATGAGGCCGCTAAGTCGACCATGATGCGGGTATATCGGAGTGCCGCAGATCGGCAGCACCACTCCAGAAGACGCTTTGCCGAGGAAATCCAAAAATAGGGAAAGCAATGCGACTTTTTGATCTGACCGACCAAGTCGCCCTGGTCACAGGATCAAGCCAAGGCATCGGCTTCGCACTTGCCAAGGGCTTGGCCGCAGCTGGAGCTCATATTGTGCTAAATGGCCGTGATGCCAATCGGATCGAAGCCGCCGCGGAGATGCTGCGAGGTCAAGGCGCAAAAATTGCCGTATCTGCCTTTGACGTCACAGACCCGCAGGCTGCCGAGTTGGCGGTGGATGCAATCGAACATGACGTGGGTCCAATTCGGATATTAGTCAATAATGCTGGGATACAGCACCGCGCGCCCTTGCATGAGTTTCCCGACGACAAATGGCATGGATTGTTGCGAACTAATCTCGACAGCGTTTTCTACATGTCGAGAGCGGTAGCGATCCGGATGATCCCTAGAAAAGCGGGAAAGATCATCAACATCGCGTCGGTCAATGCCGAGTTGGGCCGGCCCGGTATCGCACCATATACCGCAACAAAAGGCGCCGTGAAGCAACTAACAAGAGGCATGGCTTGCGACTGGGCCAGGTACAATCTGCAAGTGAATGCCATCGGCCCAGGCTACTTCAACACCGAGATGACCCAGTCACTCGTCCGAGATCCCGATTTTACCGCCTGGCTGGAGAAACGCACCCCCGCGGGTCGTTGGGGAGATGCTTCCGAGCTCGTGGGTGTGGCGGTGTTCCTGGCTTCAGACGCGTCATCGTTCGTCAACGGACAAATCATCTATGTGGATGGCGGGATGACCGCGTCGGTTTGATCCGACGCGGGAGAGCAGCCACCGGTCTATTCGGCGGCTTTTATCCGGGAAACAACGTTAGACCGCCATCAACTCGCAGCACTTGTCCATTGATGAACTTGGATCTTGGTCCGGCAAGGAAAGCCACCGCATCCCCGATCTCGTCGGGCTCTGCATACCGGTTGAACGATGCCTTACTTGAGTTCATCTTGTCCGGATCCGTAACCCGGGTCGCTTGGAATCGAGCTGTCTTGGTTGGCCCAGGGCTTACTGCATTGATCCGCACGCCTTGCTCATAGAGTTCCTTGGCGAGGCACCTGGTGTAGTGGACAACGGCAGCCTTGAGCGTCGAATAAACCACCTCGGGCGAGCAGCCCATGTGTGCGGCGGCGGAAGCGACATTGATCACCGTACCCGTCCCTGCTCGCACCATCTGCGGCACGAAGGCCTGGGTGACCAACATCGTACCAATCAGATTGTTGTTCGTCAGGACCTGGATGTCCTCAAAGCTCACATCAAGTGCATTGTTGGGGCTCGGCTTGTTGCCGGAAGCGCCAATATCACCACCCGCGCAATTAACCAGGATCTGCACCTCCCCCAGTTTTGCTTCGATCTCCTCACGCATGCGCTTGACGGCAGCCGGATCGCCGATATTGCCGGTGACGGCGACTGTACGCACACCCAGCGCCTCGAACTCCCGTATGACTTCGTCCAAGTTGGCAGCCTCCCCGTATTTGGAGGGAGAGGTCCAGTCGAGATCATGCAGCGCGAGGTCGGCACCCTGCTCTGCGAGCTTGCGCGCCATGGTTTTTCCAAGGCCCCTGCCGGACCCCGTTACAAAGGCAATTTTGCCGCTTAGTTCATTTGGCATAAAGGCTCCTCCCTAGATAAACCCGAGAGCATGCATGTTCGCGGCACTACGCCGGATCATGCCAAGCTCGTATTCTACCATCTCACCGTCCGAACCCCTCTCCCATGGGGTGCGATAATCCGCGTCATCCGGCAAGCAGTTGCGCCGCGCCGCCGCAAGGCATGCGGCAAGCTCAGGGGCTAGTTTGGGCGCGTAACCTGTCCACCAGTCGGGCGTGAACAGCCGGACATGGCGCACCTCGAGTGCACCCGGTTCCAACACCGCCGTCATGCGGTCATGATGTTGCCCCAGCAGCTCGAAAATCTCCTTGAACGGCACCGCACCGTCCCCAATGGCGCACCTCACCAGGCGGTAGCCCTCTTCCGTCCATTGCACCCGGTAGTCCTTCAGGTGAACATGCGCGACATAGGGGGCTATTACGCGGGTAAAATCGAGCGGTGCCTCGGCTACTGGGAAGCTGTTACCAGTATCGAACACGATCCGAACGTTGGGGCCGAATTCCTCGCAGAAGGCCACCAACTCACGACTGGTGAAATCCTGGTGGTTCTCAATCAGAATTGTCAGCCCGTGCTCGGCTGCAATCGGAGCATAAGCGCCCAATTTGGTGCGAACATCGTCGACCAGGTCGGACCATCGAGCGCCTGCCGCGTTGCGGTCGCCACATAGAACTGGGGTCAAGGCAAACCGGATCTTCGTTGCGCCAATAGCGAGTGCCGAAGCAACGCAGCTGTTGATCTCGCCCATCCACAAGGCCGAACTGACAACCGGCTCCATCCCTAGAGCCTCCAGTCTCTTCCGCAAGGCTTGTCTGCCCGGCTCGTCCAAGTCAGCAATCCATGGCTCGAAGATCTCGATAGTGCGGCTATTTAACTCCGCTGCCAGGTCAATAAAGCCGTTGAGCCCCACACCTGCCGCATTAGCGCGCGGTGTGCCCCGGCCCTGCAGTCCGACATAGTAGGTAAGACCGTAAGGGTTTAGGCCTGTCTGGATGTTCATCCCTTAGCTCTCCGTCTCAAAGAAGGCCCGCATCTACGATGAAGGACTGCTTGGTAATCATTTGACTGTCGTCGGACGCCAAGAACAACACCATGCGGGCAATCGCGTCGCCCTCGAGCACCTTCTTGATGCATTGCCGTTCGACAAACGCGTTGACGGACTCCTGGGTAGGGTACCAGAGCTGCCGCTGGCGCTCGGTGATCACCGCTCCTGGCTCAATGGCATTGACACGGATATTGTCTGCGCCAAGGGCCCGCGCGAGGCTGTTGGTCAGGCCAACAACTGCCGCCTTGGCGGTTGCATAGGCAGGCATGTTGGCGCCGCCCCCTCGCCAGGCAATAGACGAGAAATTGATGATGGAGCCGCCCCCCAGCTCACGCATGTGCGGCTGCACAGCCTGGGCGGCAAAGAATTGATGGCGCAAGTTCACGTTCTGCGCGCGGTCCCAGTATTCGGGCGTGACGTCGGAAACCGCGTGCCGGTCATCATTGGCCGCATTGTTGACCAGCACGCCGATCGGACCGAGTTGGTCCTTGACGGCGACAATAGCGGCCCGCAACGCGTCGATGTCGAGAAGGTCGCAATGGAGAAACAGGGGCTTATAAAGGCTCGGCGCGAGTTCTTCTACCCTGGCCCTGGCTGCTTCGTCCTGAATGTCCACGAACGCCACGCGCGCATCCTGCTCGGCAAAGGCACGCACGATATCGGCGCCAATTCCTGAAGCACCTCCGGTCCCAAAAACAACACGCCCAGAAAGACTTGGGTGACGGGCAAAGCTCATAGTGACAAATATCCTCTACAGCAGGCGCTGCGTTGTCGGGTCGAACAGGCAGGCCTTGGTCATGTCCACAGACACCACCATCTCTTCGCCCATAACCGGTGCCTCGTCGGGCGTAAAACGCCCCACGACTTCCAGTTCGCCCAAGCGAAGGACTGCCATCGTCTCGGCTCCGGTGGGCTCCACGACTTCCACCGGCGCGACTAGAGTGGCAAGACCCTCTTTACCGCGCATTTCGGCGTTGTGGCGACTTAGGTGCTCGGGCCGAATACCCAAGATGACCTTGCGGCCTTTTTCGAACATTCCCGAGGGCTGCTGCAACTTAAGGATGACCAGCTTGCCGCCTGCTCCGACGAACGAAACGGCATCAACTCCGTCGACGGTGGTCATCTCCGCCGGAATGAAGTTCATTGCCGGCGAGCCCATGAAGCCGGCGACAAAAATGTTGGCAGGCCGGTCGTAAATCGTTTGCGGCTCATCGAATTGTTGCACTTCCCCTTGGTGCATCACGGCAATGCGTGACGCCAAGGTCATTGCCTCAACCTGGTCGTGGGTAACGTAGACTGTGGTCTTGCCAACCCGGTGGTGCAGTTTCTTTATCTCGGTCCGCATGTCGACGCGCAACTTGGCGTCGAGATTGGACAAGGGCTCGTCGAACAGGAAGAGTTTTGGGTCACGAACCAGGGCCCGGCCCATGGCGACGCGCTGGCGTTGCCCACCCGAAAGTTGACCTGGCTTTCGGTCGAGCAGCGCCCCGATCTGCAGCAAGGCGGAAACTCTTGCAATGGCTTCCACTTGCTGGCTCTTGGGGACGCCGCGACTTTCCATCCCAAAAAGCATATTTTGGCGCACGGTCATCGTCGGATAGAGAGCATACGACTGGAACACCATGGCAATGTCGCGGTCTTTAGGCGCAACGGAGTTCACCAGGCGGTCGCCGATATAAATCTCGCCCGCAGTTACCGTTTCAAGCCCTGCGATCATCGCGAGCAAGGTCGACTTGCCGCACCCCGATGGCCCAACTAGAGCGATGAACTCGCCGGCACGTGCTTCAAGATTGATGCCTTTAAGAACCTCGACGAAGCCAAAGCTCTTGCGCAGATTGCGGATCGTCAAAGCCGACATGTTTGCCTCGTCACTTGATTGCGCCTTGTGTCAGGCCACGAACGAAATATTTGCCCCCAACGAAATAGACGAGCAGCGGCGGAAGGGCACCGATCAGCACTGCAGCGCTCATCACGTCATAGGCCGACGCCGTCGTACCGCCAGCGGTGAGCGCGACCAAAGCTGCGGTGATGGGTTGCTGGGTGCCCGAAGTAAACACCACGCCGAACAGGTACTCGTTCCAGATCCCGGTAAACTGCCATATTACCGTGACGATTAGGATCGGAGGGGAGAGCGGCAAGATGATCTTGCGGAAAATCCGCCAGAATCCTGCGCCATCGATGCGCGCGGCCTTGATCAAATCGTCTGGGACGGAAATGTAGTAGTTCCGGCAGAACAGGGTCGTGAACGACAGACCCTGAACACAGTGAACCAGCACCAAGCCTACGACTGAATTGGAGAGGCCCAGCTTGCCGAGGATGAAGGCCCAGGGCATTAGCGATATCTGTCCGGGCATGAAGACCCCGAGGAGCATGCAGGTAAAGAGGATTTCAGATCCCTTGAACCGCCACTTGCTCAGCACATAGCCGTTCAACGCCCCCAGCATCGTTGAGATTATTGTCGCCGGTACCGTCATCCAAAGTGAGTTGAAGAAGTAGCGCTTCATGCCCTCGCAATTGCCACCGATGCAGTAGCTGTCCCAGGCGGACCACCAGGCATCAATTCCGAAGCTCTGCGGGAACGCGATAAGCCCGTTCCGGGCGATTTCCGGTTGGTCCCGGAAGGAGTTCATCACCACGACGGTGAGCGGCACAATGTAGACCAGAGCAAAAAGGCTCAGAATGCCATAGATGGCTATTCGTGTTATGAGCTGCCGACGGCTCGCAGAGACAGCATCACGATCATGAGTGTCGGTTAGTGCCAAGTCAGCCATTGCGGCCCTCCCTGCGTCGGCGCCAAACGACAAACAAGGAATATGGCACCAGCACCACAGCCAGCGCCACCAGCATCATGATGGCGGCGGCGGCGCCTTCGCCAATCTGCCCGCGCTGAAACATGAGGTCATACACATAGATCGCCGGGAATGTGGTCGAGATACCGGGGCCACCTCGCGTCAGCGCCGCCACCAGATCAAAGGTCTTGATGGCGAACTGGATCTGCACCACGGCGACAGCAAGAAAGATCGGCGCGATGACCGGAAGGATCACCTTGCGGTAAATGCGGAACGGTGAGGCGCCATCGATCTGAGCGGCCTTTACGATGTCCCCGTCTACCGACCGGAGCCCAGCCAGGAACAGCGCCATGGCAAAGCCCGAACTCTGCCAGATGCCCGTTATAATGATAGCGTAGATCGCGTATTGGCGGTCGCTCGCTAGGGCAAAGCTGAAGTTCGACCAGCCGAGATTACGAACTAGAAACTGGATGCCGGAAGCGGGATTGTAGAGCCAACTCCACACAGTACCCGTGACGATGAACGATACGGCAAGTGGGTAAAGGAATATCGTCCGCCAGAAGCTTTCAGCCCGCACGCGTTGGTCGATCAGGACGGCCAGGATCAGGCCAACGGCCATCGAGCCAAGAACGTAGAACCCGGAAAACAGAAACAGGTTCGTGTAGGCAACGCTCCAGCGCCGGTTGGCCCAAAGGGAGAAGTAGTTGTCGAGGCCAACGAAGCCGTAGCTGGGCAGCAGCGCCGAATTAGAAAGCGAAATATAGAACGTCCATGCTGCGAACACGAAGACATAGATGAACGACGCCAAGAGCGACGGAGCAAGCACCAGTATAGGCACCAGCGACCCAAAGCGTTCGCGCCATGATTGGCCAGCGGTGCCGCTGGCGATTGATTGAGCGACAGCCATTCCTTCTCCGCAAGCAAGAGTGGTAAAGGCGCGGCAACCGGCCGCGCCTCAACTCATCGGCGGTTACATCTGGGCTTCGACGGCGTCGGCCATAACATTGGCTGCGTCTTCTGCACCCATGTCAGGATTGTTCACGAACTCGGTCACCGTATCCATGATCGCCCCGCGGAATTTCTGCGCGATTGTCATATTGTGAGCCATTGAACGCACCAGCGTACCACCATCGATGGAAGCTTGCAGGTCAGCCTGGGACGTTTGCTGGCAAGGATTGAAACCTTCCGAAAGATCAACGTCGAGGCGTGCCGGTATCGAGCCTTTGGCTTGGTTGAAGGCGGTCTGGAATTCTGGTGAGAGGATCGTGCTAGCGAGCAGCTTTTCGCCCTCTTGGTAGTCAGGCTCGTCCTGCTGGAAGAACACGACGGAGTCAGCGTTCAGGATGAAGCCTGCTTTGCCCCAGTCCGTCGGCGCCTGCGCACAAACATAGTCTGTGCCTTGCTTGAAGCCGGCGGCCGTGAGCAGGCCGATCGTCCAATCACCCATGATGTGGAAGGCAGCTTCGCCGTTGCCCACCATGGACGACATGGTATCCCAATCTCGCCCAACTATCCCAGAATCCATGTATTTCGATGTCATCGTACGAAGCTGATCGAGAGCTTTGATCATGCCGTCGCTCCGCAGAGCTTCCGGGTCGCCTTCCACAAAAGCTTTTCTGTAAAGGTCGATGTCCATTCCATAGACCACGACTTCAAAGATGGTGGAGTCGGTCCAGTCTGCTGTCGAGTGAGCGATGCAGATCTTGCCGGCGGCGACTACCTTGTCGCAGGCGGCGTTGAAGTCAGCCCAGGTCTTAGGCACCTCGGCGACCCCTGCTTCCTCCATCACCTTGGGTGAAGCCCACATCCAGTTGATGCGATGGATATTCATCGGCACAGCAACCCAATGGTCTGCCGGTTTCATCACCGGCAGGAGTTCTGGTGCAACTACTGCTTCCCAGCCTTCCGAGGCCGCCAACTCGTCGAGGTTAGCCGTCATGCCGGTCTCGTTCCACTCAGCGATCTCGGGGCCTTTCAGCTGAACGGCAGGAGGTGCGTTGCCACCCACAACATCTGCCCGCAGCTTTGCCAGAGTGTTCGCCGTGTGCCCGGCAATCGCTGTCTGCTCCCAGGTGCCACCTGCAGCTGTGAACATTTCCCCGAGCTTTGCGATCGCCGCGGCGTCCGAGCCGGTAGCCCATTGGTGCAACAGCAATGTCTTGGGCTCAGCCAGCGCACTGGTTGACATCAAGGCAAGCGTCATCAGGCCGAGACCGGCCTTGGTCAAAATCTTCATTGGTCCTCTCCCTTGGGCTGACCGACCGGTTTCCGGTTCTGCAGCCGCGTGCTAGGCCCTAAGTTTTCTCCTCGAAACTCCCGGCCTAATATGTTCTATGATGAACTTATTACGGGTGTCAACGCAAGGCCGCAAGACGATGCGACATTCACCGCTCACCGCGCTGTTGTACAAACAGCCAGAAGGCACCCCGGCCGCTCGCATTGTGCAAACGCTTGGCGAGCATGGCGCCCTAAGCGCTACACAACTCGCGCGTATCACCGGCCTCGCCAAATCGACCATCTCGACGGCACTCGCAAGCCTGAAAGATTCTAACATGGTGATTGAAGGCGCCTGGGCAGTGCGAGGCAAATCACCAGGGGCAGGCCGCCCAGCAATAACCATCACGTTGAACCCCGAGGTCGGCACCTGCGTGGGGGTACTCCTTGGAGTAGAACACATCCAGGTAATCCTGGCCGACGTTACCCACGCGGTGATATCGGACGCGTCCACCGCCATGAATTCGGATTATACTCCCCGCGAGGCCGTGGCAGTGGCGTCGAAATTGATAGAGCAGGCTTACAAGAGCTATGGCCTGTCCACCGATACCATGCTCGGAGTCGGCATAGCTGTCGCCGGCCCCATAAATCCGCGCGATGGCAAAATCCTGCGTGCCAGTGGGGTTCCGACGTGGGCGGGCGTTAATATCGCTGAAGAGTTCAAGCGGGTTCTAAGGCGCCCGGTGATTGCCGAAAACGAGAGCAACTGCTCGGCCATTGCTGAACTGATGTGGGGTGTTGCCAAAGGGTGCGATGACTTTGTTTTCTTGACCATGGATATGGCAGTGGGTGGTGCTGTTGTTTTGAGGGGACAGCTAGTGTCCGGAAACGCCGGCGCAGCGGGTGAGTTCGGGCACATTTGCATAGATCCCAATGGCCCACAGTGCCGCTGCGGTAAGCGTGGCTGCCTGGAGCTTTACGCAGGTCTAGAAAGGCCCCTTTCCCGCTACTCCAGCGCCCAGGGTGGCCCGGTAACGATCGAAGACGTAATCTCTAGGGCCGTGGAGGGCGACGACGTCTGCCGAGCCATGATCAGAGACACAGCGCATGTAGCCGGGCGTGGCCTTGGAATAGTCACGTCCATATTGGACCCGGGCCTAGTAGTAGTCGGAGGACGGCTTGCCATGGCTGGAGATCTCCTACTAGCTCCCTTAAGGACCAGCTTCGAGACACATTCACTGGTCAGGCAGAGCGGACCGAATCCGGACACCGACACGCAAATACGCGGCAGCGCCTTCAGCGGACGCGGGGCATGCCTCGGCGCAGTCGGCCTAGTGCTCCGGAGTTGTGGCCGATCTGGCTAGGCAGCGGCCTCTGTGTAGCCGGGGCGCCTTTCATGCGAAGGCTGGACATTCCCCACGCAGTTCGATCAGTTGAGTGGAAGTCCCTTGAATTCCGATTAGCCAAGAAACCATTCCATGAACCAGATCGACCTAGCCGGACAGATAGCCGTAGTGACTGGCGGCGCCCAAGGAATAGGTTTTGCCATAGCCCAACGCCTGCTTGCTTCCGGTGCCAGCGTGAGCCTTTGGGACTTGGATGCGCAAAGGCTCGAAAAGGCGCGGGAGGAGTTGGGCGCCTCAGCGTCGACGGTGAAGGTTGATGTCACGGAGTATGGCGGAGTGGCTGCTGCCACGGCCGAGGTGGAGGCAACATTCGGGTGCATCGACATTCTCGTTCATTCGGCGGGAATCGCGGGCCGGAACGCACCGCTCGACGAGTATGATCTTGAGGAGTGGCACCGGGTGATTGAGGTAGACCTAAACGGAGCTTTCTATGTTAATCGAGCCGTGTTGCAGGGCATGAAGGCGCGCAACTATGGGCGCACAGTGAACATCGCCTCGATCGCTGGCAAGGAAGGCAATCCAAATGCCCCCGCCTATGCCCGCGGCCAAAGCCGGAGTCATTGGCATGACCAAGGCAGTCGGTAAAGAATGCGCGAAGTACGATATCGCTATCAACGCCATCACCCTGAACTGCACCGGGAACTCCGGAGGCTGTTTGGTTTAAGTTATGCGGCCATGGCCGGTTGTTCCAGTGCGACGTAGAAGTTTGCCTCGGCTTCGGCTGGCGGGATGTTGCCGATGGGTTCGAGGAGGCGCCGGTGATTGAACCAGTCGACCCATTCGAGAGTGGCGAACTCGACGGCCTCGATGTTTCGC
>JAQGJI010000199.1 GCA_028290685.1 Devosia sp.
GCGAAACATCGAGGCCGTCGAGTTCGCCACTCTCGAATGGGTCGACTGGTTCAATCACCGGCGCCTCCTCGAACCCATCGGCAACATCCCGCCAGCCGAAGCCGAGGCAAACTTCTACGTCGCACTGAAACAAACGGCCATGGCCGCATAACTTAAACCAAACAGCCTCCGGAGTTCCCGGTGCGGTTCACCTAGAACATCACCGTTGATCAGTGTTGACGACGATACGCCGTCCATATACTCATTGTCCGACCGCGGTCAGACCGCGGCCTGTCGGAGGATTTTGGTTTGGAAGATACTCAGCTTTTCAAGAAGGTTTTCGGGTCCGTTGCCGCTTCAAACATTGGTTCCGCCATTGGTGCGGCAGTGGAGTGGGTCAGCGTACCTGGAGGTGGCTGGAAGGCCCTGGAAGATCACTTCGGCTGGGTTGAAACTCTTCTGCCGTGGGTCCAGCAGGACCGCCAGGTCCGCTACTGGAACAACAGTCCGCCCCTGCGATACCAGCACATGGACATGCCGGCGGGGATGACCGAGGATGGGGCCGAGATCCGCTACCTGCTTGAACTTGCGATCATCGAAAAGATGGGGCGGGTTACAGTCGAGGACGTGGCTGAGGTCTTCCGTCGGGAGATCAAGCGGGAAGATATCGGTCGACTGGTTAATCCGCACATCGTTATTCACCTGGACCGACTGCGCGCGGGTGATGAGAACACCCGTATCCACCCGCGACTGATCGGGTCTATGACCCCGTGGCCGGGCCTTGTCGATGCTGCTCACATGATCGGGCCGGTGGGCATCATCAATGCCGGCGATGCTCGTCAGGCTTCGCTCGACACTATCGACGTTTGCTCCCTCTTGCAGCCTCCGGTCAGCGGCGGCACCGAGGGCTCTCGGGTGATTGCTGCCGCCACCGCAGAGGCATTCAGGCCCAGTGCGACTGTCGAATCCGTTGTGGAAGCCGCGCGGGCCAATGTTTCTTTGCATACACGCCAAATCCTCGACGAAGCGCTCGAGATTGCCGCCAAACATCCGGATTTGCGCGATATTCGCGAGCCGATCCGCAAGCACTTCATGCCCACCTATCCGTACGCGGACGCTGTTGAAACAGCTGCCGAGGCTCTTGCCTTGTTCTGGATCACCAAAGGTGACGTACGTAGTGGCCTTATTGGCGCAACCAATATTGGCCGAGACACCGACTGTATCGGTGGCATGCTCGGTTCGATCTGTGGTGCCTACAAGGGCATCGACGGCGTTCCAGCGGAATGGGTCGAGACCGTACAGGCCGCCATCGATGCCAACACTTACACACTGCAGAAGCTCTCGATGCGAGAGACAGCCGTGCGGCTGACAGAAGCGGTGAAGATGAACTTGTCCGCTTTGAAGCGACAGGTCTCCGAGATGGAGGAACTGGGCGCGTAAGGGGCAGAGGACCCCTCATCGTCCGGGCAGTTATTTCAAGGGAGGTTAAAATGAGCTTGTTTAAACAACTGACAGCGGCAGGCGCTACGGCAGTGGTTATGGCGACGTGCGCACTTACAGTGCCGGCGTTCGCGCAGACGACGATCCGGATACCGCACTGCTGCGCTGAGAACAGTCACTTCAACGTGGCTGCCCAGAGGTTCGCCGACCTTCTCGCCGAGAAGTCCAGTGGGCAGCTAGCCGGTCAGGTCTTCGCTGGCGGGCAGCTAGGCCAGGAAACCGAGGTCATTCAGAACGTACAGATGGGGGCCATTGAAGCAACCATCATCGGGCATGACCCGCTCGCACAGTTCGCGACCGAGACTACAATCCTGAGCCTGCCCTATCTTTTTGATGATCACGACCAAGCATTCGAACTTCTTGACGGCGAGCTTGGGAGCCGACTCGAGGAACTGCTTAGTGCCAAAGGGCTGCGCGTTCTGGCTTGGGGCAATAATGGCGCACGGGTTTACACCAACAACCGGCAGCCGCTGAACTCGCCGGAAGACTTCGCCGGCCTGAAATTGCGTAGCCCGCAAAATCCGGTGAACCTGGCAATCACTGAATCCTTTGGTGGCATTCCGATAGCAATGCCCTATGGCGAGGTCTACACCGGCTTGCAGCAGGGGACGATCGATGGCCAGGAGAACGCTGTCATCAACATCTATCCTGCACGCTTGCAAGAAGTGCAGAAGTACATGAGCGAAACCAATCACCTGCTATCGTTCGTGGTGCTGGTGATGAACGAAAACCTGTATTCCTCTATGTCTGCCGAACTGCAGCAGGTGATTGAAGAAGCGGCCGACCAGGCAATGACCGAAGAACGTGCTGCCGCCCAGCAGTTGGCTGCCGAGATGACCAAGAAAATGGAGGAAGAGGGCGTGGAGATAAACAAGCCGGACTTAACCGCTCTGCGTGAGGTCACCCGCCCCATTCACGAACAATACATCGGCAAGAGCTTCCCGCAGGAACTCTACGATCTGGTAGCTGCAAACAGGTGAAACTGAGCCAACCCCGGGGAGAAGATCATGCTGACGCGAATAAATAACCGCCTGCTGGCCGGGGCGACGGTGGTGACCTGGGTCTTCACCGGTCTGTTGGTCGCGCTGGTGACGGTTAATGTCGTTGCGCGTTACATCTTCGGGGTTGGCATACTGTGGGCCGAGGAAGCGTCTCGCCTGCTGTTTGTTTGGGCGGTATTCCTCGGCGCCTACATCGCTCTAACCAGGGGCGGGCATATGGCTCTGGAAGTGGTGGTGAGGGCGATGGCGCCCGGGCTGCGCCGCTATGTGGTCATGATAAGCTGGGTGCTCGTAGTCGCCTTCCTTGTGGTGCTGGTTGTTGCTGGAAGTGGGCTTGTAGGCACCACTATGCGCTTTGGCCGCACCACACCCATTCTCGGAATCTCGGCCGCCTGGACCTATCTTGCGGTTCCTGCCGCTGCCCTGCTGATGACGCTCAGCGCCATGGAACAGGCAATCCGCTCCTGGCGCTCGCCGTCCATCTCGCTTCCGGCCCCTTCGGCAACCACTGAGGTCGGCTTATGAGCCTCCTACTTCTGCTCGGAATGTTTTGCTTGTTTCTTGCGATCGGCATTCCCGTGGCGTTCGCCTTGGGGCTCGCATCGCTCGGCTATGTGCTTGTCTTTCTGCCCCACCTCTCTCTTGAGGTGCTTCCCCAACAAATGTTTGCCGGGGCGGACTCCTTTACCCTCACTGCTATTCCATTCTTCATCCTCATAGGCGAACTGATGAATTCAGGTGGCATTTCCAGCCGTCTGGTGGCCTTTGCGCGCGCAGTTGTAGGCAGGTTCCGAGGCGGCTTGGGCATCGTCGAACTATTCGCCAGCATGATCTTTGCCAGCTTTTCAGGCTCGTCTGTGGCCAACGCGGCGGGTACAGGCTCCATTACCATTCCGGCGATGATCAACAGCGGCTATCCACGTGGCCACGCTGCGGCAATCGAGTCGGCGTCAAGCGGGTTAGGTGCGGTCATTCCGCCCAGCATTCCGATGATCGTCTATGGCAGCATTGCCGGTGTATCGGTGGGCGGATTGTTTGTAGGTGGCTATGTGCCTGGCGTACTGTTAGCGCTAGGGCTCGTGGTCGTAGTGCTGATCAATGCGCGGCGGCATAATTATCCGGCCGACCAAAAGGGCACCAGGTCAGAGATTCTGGCCACCGCCAAGGATGCCATTCCCGCTATTCTTGCGCCCGTCCTGATCATGGCTGGCATCCTCGGCGGGGTCATGACGCCGACCGAGGCCGGAGCGGTCGGAGCCATTTATTCTGGAGCAGTTGCGCTGTTCTGGTATCGTGAAATCAGCTGGACGGACCTGCCGCGTATTCTTACCAACACCGCCTCCGTGACCGGTGTGGTGATGCTCATCATGACCATCGCGGCACTGTTCTCTTGGATCATGGCGTTCGAACGTATTCCGACCCTGGCCGCCGAATTTGTCCTGGGTGGTGTCACCAGCCCTCAAATGCTGATGATCGGAATTTTCTTTTTCCTGTTGGTCGTAGGCATGTTCATCGACACGGTGTCTGCCCTGATCATCCTTACTCCCGTGTTGCTGCCCGTGGCGCTTGCAGCCGGTATTGATCCGCTCTTCTTCGGCATCATCGTTTCGGTAACATTGTCTCTGGGTGCCTGTACGCCACCTGTGGGTGTAGTGCTGTTCGTCACAGCGAGTATTGCCAAGACATCAGTTGAAGATGTTTCCCGGTCGCTGCTACCTTACCTCGCTGTCCTTTTCGGCGGCATGCTCCTGTTGGCCTTGTTACCGGACGTGGTGCTATGGCTGCCTCGACTGGCGGGCTATTGATTAAGGGGGTTGAATGACGAACGACACGGCAGATCACACGCCAACAAACCCGGGCTTTAGTGACAAGGTAGGGGTCAAGGCGTCGGCGGAGCCGAGGGTTTTTGAACAGGTGTTCCGCCTCTTCAAAAGCCAGCTTGTGAGCGGCGAACTGAAGCCGTCGGACCGGTTGCTCCCAGAGCGTGAACTGGCGCAAAAGCTTGGCGTGAGTAGGCCTAGTCTGCGTGAGGTCATGAGAGCGCTCGATCTGCTCGGCGTGGTCGAGATCAGGCCAGGGCAGGGCACGTTCATTCGCAGGCCCGACCTCTCGATTTTACAGGATTTCTTCGGCCTTGTTCTGGCAATGGAGCCGACCTTATACGAGCACCTGATGGAAACCCGGATTGCCCTTGAGTGCAGGGCCATCCGCCTCGCCTGCCGCCAGGGTAATCCCGAGGATCATGCACGCCTGTCTGAAGCGCTCCACCGGATCAGGAACACTGTGGATGACCCGAACATGGGCGCGGAGGCAGACTTCGACTTCCACGCAGCCATTGTAAGAGCTTCCCAAAACCAGGTGCTGCTGCTGATGCACGAAGCTATCGCCGCGCAACTGCGCCGCAGCCATCACGAGCGTCGCGAGTCGTTGCGGGGCACCAGCGAAACTCAGATGCTGCTGACCGAGGATCACGTACGCATTTACGACGCCATCCGAACCGGTGATCCGGAGCGGGCGGAGATGGTGCTCAAGGAACATTACTCCCTGGCCCAGCGCGCCAACGAGAAGCTGACAGCCCGACCGGGCTGAACACTATTAGACGCTTCCGACTATCGGTGAACGCTGCCCAAACGGCATGCACCTATATTCGGCGGCACCCATACACAAGGCTAGGTTGATATATGCGAGTTGTTATTGGTTCAGATCACGCGGGCTTTGCGCTCAAGGCAGATGTTATCGATCATATCCGGGCTTTGGGCCATGAAGTATCCGACGTGGGCTCCTACGACAGTGCCCCGGTTGATTTCCCTGACGTCGCTCGTCGTTTGACAGCGACTCTGCAGGCAGGCGAGGCGGACCGCGGCCTGATGGTTTGTGGCACTGGCGTCGGAGCAGCCATTGCGGCGAATAAGGTCAAGGGGATCAGAGCTGCCGTATGTCATGACGTGCACTCTGCCCATCAGGCTGTTGAACATGATGATGTGAACGTGATGTGTCTCGGCGCACAAATCGTCGGACCATGGTTGGCAATGGACCTCATCAGCTCCTACCTCGCTGCTGAGTTTTCGACCTCGGAGGAATTTCGCCGCCGGGTCGACAAGCTCCATCAGATGGATGAGCAGCGCTGAACTTGGGGGGGCGAAGTAGTCGTTTGGGGTTCAGAGGACCTCATGCGAATTATCCCGGCGAGCTTTAGCCAAACTCTGCAGACGCGGCATACAATATCCACCTACTGGCTTTGCAGTTTTTGCGCACCCGGTCCGCGAGTGTCCATGGCTGGCGTGGGGCGGGCAGCAGCACTGCGTTTTCGGATAGGCAACAACAGCGGTTGAGCTGCGTTGATAGGACATGCGCGCCTATGCCCTTGTGACTGCATTGCTGATGTCGACCCTGCCGGTTTTCGGGCAGCCGGTTCCCCTGCCAAGAGAACGTCCACCTTCGCTCACGTCAGAAGACGGTGCTGTTCAATCGCCTG
>JAQGJI010000210.1 GCA_028290685.1 Devosia sp.
CGCGGTGCGGCACAAAAACGCTGCAGCCAGCAATATGGGTTGGATAGTCAGCAATTGCGACCGCGCCATGAAATGCCTGAACAGCCGTGATGGAAAACCGCCGCCCCCTGGTAAAGGCGCCGGCAAAAGGGCTGGCGAAGCGCATTGGGCCGTACTCGCTTGGGCCATCTGGAACCGATCAAGCGATTGAATGCTGTCAGGGTCGCGCGTATGGCTGAGGGCGTGCAAACACGCCTGCCGCCGACAACGCTTCTCACAAGGCCCATTCCATGACTGATACCCATTCCCCTGGAGTGCTCGACGCTCCAGACCCACGCCGGTGGCTGGCCCTGTTTGTGCTGCTGATCGCCAATTTCATGAATTTGATCGATGTGACCATCGTCAATGTGGCTCTCCCCTCCATGCGCGACAATCTGGGGGCAACAGACAGCCAGATCGAATGGGTTGTGGCCGCTTACATCCTGGCCTTTGCCCTGGGATTGCTGCCGTTTGGGCGGCTGGGGGATATTTTCGGGCGCACCCGGCTATTCCTGATCGGGGTCATGAGCTTTACCGTCGCGTCGGCCTTGTGTGGCCTTGCCCCCAATATCGAGTTCTTGATTGTGGCCCGGGTTATCCAAGGCCTGGCGGGTGCCATGATGACACCACAAGTGCTGGCAATTGCCACTGTCACCTTTCCGCCCCATGAGCGCGGCCAGGCCTTTTCGCTGTTTGGCCTTTCGGCCGGCCTTGCGTCGGTTTGCGGCCCGATTTTGGGCGGGATACTGGTTTCAGCCAATCTTTTCGGCATGGATTGGCAGCCCATCTTTCTGGTCAACATCCCCATCGGTATCGCCGCCGTGATTGCCGGATGGTTGCTGATCCCGCGCCTGCCCGGACACCCCGGCCTCAAGAACGATTTCGTGGGGATCGTGCTTTTCGGCGTTGCCATTCTGGCGATCGTGTTTCCCATCATCGAGGGCAGGGCCTTCGGCTGGCCGCTCTGGGCCTTTGGGATGATCGCTGCCGGCTTTGGGTTCATGGCAGCGTTTGTTGGCTGGACGCGCGGCCGCGCCAGGGCGGGCGAACCGCAACTGCTTAATTTCGACCTCATCACCAATCGGCAGTTCATGTTTGGCGCCTTTGTGACGACCGTGTTTGCCTCTGGCATCCCTGGAATGTTCATGGTGATTTCACTGCTGCTGCAGTCCGGCTTCGACTTAACGCCTTTGCAATCAGGGCTCACCAACACTCCGTTCTCGGTTGGCGTACTCATTGCCTCGGCGATTGCAGGGCGGTTCGGCTCGCGCTATCTGCGAGGGCGCCTGGCGACTTCGGGGGCATTGCTGGTGCTTGGTATCGGCTGGCTGCGGCTTTATCTCGCCGGCGTGACTGAAACCATCGATCAGTTGGCGTTCCTTGCGCCACTGCTGATTGCCGGTATCGGGCTGGGGCTTGGTTTTTCTTCATTGTTCCAGCTGGTTCTGGCCAATGTACCGCGCCGCGACGCGGGAGCAGGCTCTGGCGCTCTGCAAGCCTTTCAGCAGGTCGGGGGCGCATTGGGGGTCGCCTTTATTGGCCAGATATTCTTCGGCCGGCTGAGCGGCAACCTGGCAGCCAGTCAAGGGGCAGGACCGGCCTTCGCCGAGGCTGCGGCCCTGGCGCTCTGGTATCAAGTCGTATGCTTCGGGCTGGTGCTGGCCCTGGCCTTCGTGTTCAGGCCCTTCCAAAACCAGCCACAAGGCCACGCCTCGGGGGCCGTTCCCGCCGAGGCGTGATAACCGGCCGCGCCAGCGCCCTTACTGCGCGAGCAGTTGCCAGGTCTGGTAGCCCGCAAGCGCTATGACCAGACATCCCACCAGCACCATCAACTGCCGCGCGGGCAGATGGCGCACCACAAAGCCGGCGAGCGGCGCGGCCAGAATTCCACCAACCACCAGGCCTGCTACCGCCCAGACATGCCGGCCCATGTCGGACTCGGTCCAGTGGCCGGTCAGCAGGGCCACCAGGAATGCCACCGACACGGCGGTGGTGACGAAGAACTCGACCGCGTTGACGGTGCCCACCACAAAGCGGGGCGCACCGCCCGATCCGACCAGGCTCGATGTGACGATCGGTCCCCAGCCTCCGCCGCCCGCTGCATCAACGAAGCCCCCGGCTACGCCCAGCGGCAAGACGATTGCCGTCCTGGGCTCCTTGTAGGACCCCCGCGGGCGAAAGGCGCGGTACAGGATGTAAACCCCAAGCAGGCCCAGATAGACGGTCACGAAGGGGCGCAGTGCCGCACCGTCCAGGGCGGTCAGCACATAGGCGCCAAGAATGCCGCCCACGATACCCGCCGGCGCCAGGCGCCAGAACAACCGCCAGTTGACGTTACGATGGCTGACATGGCTGGTGGCGGAGGCCGCGGTGGTGAACATTTCCGCCGCATGGACACTGGCCGATGCGGCAGCAGGAGGCACTCCGAAGCTGAGCAGCATGGTGGAACTGACCACCCCATAGGCCATGCCCAGCGCACCGTCCACGATCTGGGCAAAAAAGCCCACCAATGCGAAAATGAAGAACTCTGAGCCCATGAAGCCTCCGGATCGCACTGGGCGCAGATTATCCTATACTTTGCCTTTAAGGTAGACGGCGGACCTCAGCCGCCAAGCGTCCTCGCTGGTTCGTGAGGATAGCTTTGCTCCAGCGGATGGCTGCTAGCGCACGATCAGCGTACCGGCGCCAAATTCGGTAAACAGCTCCACCAGCACCACGTGCGGAGATTTGCCATTGAGGATGACCACGCCCTCGACCCCGTTTTCCAGCGCCTCAAGGCAGGTTTCCACCTTGGGAATCATCCCGCCGGAGATGACGCCATCGGCAATCA
>JAQGJI010000103.1 GCA_028290685.1 Devosia sp.
TCGTCGCGCATCTTGAGAATTTCAGTGTGGATGAATTCGATGGCCCCGATATCGACGCCGCGCGTCGGCTGGCCGATCACCAGCACGTCGGGATCCTGCTCCATCTCGCGCGCCAGGACGATTTTCTGCTGGTTACCGCCCGAAAACAGCGAAGACTTGAGATTGATATTGGCAGGGCGGACGTCGAACAGCTTGATGTGAGCCGCCGCCGCCTTCTTGGCCGCAGCAATATCAAGGAAGGGGCCGGCCCCGTAAGCAGGGGTATCCTGGTAGCCCAGAATGGCGTTTTCCCATTCGGAAAAACTGGTGACCAGCCCCATGCGCTGGCGGTCCTCGGGCACGTGGGCCAACCCGGCCGCGCGCGCGCGGGCGGCGCCATCGTCTCCCTTGAGCGAGAGCGCCTGCCCCTTGAGCAGCACGGTGCCCGATTTCTGGTCGCGCATACCGGAAACGGACTCCAGCAACTCGGTCTGGCCATTGCCCGAAACGCCTGCGATACCGACGATTTCTCCAGCCCGTACGGCAAAGCTCACGTCTTTGACGCGGGGCACGCCCATGTCGTCGTCCACCACCAGGTTTCGCACTTCAAGTAATGTCTTGCCCGGCGTGGAAGGCTTCTTGTCGACGCGCAGCAGGACGCGGCGGCCAACCATGAGTTCAGCAATTTCCTCGGGATTGGTGTCGGCGGTCCTGAGCGTTGCGACCATTTCGCCCTGGCGCATCACCGAGACGCTGTCCGTGATGGCCATGATCTCGCGCAGCTTATGGGTGATCAGGATCACCGTCTTGCCCTGCGCCCGCAGCGTTTCAAGCACGCGAAACAGATCGTCGGCTTCCTTGGGGGTCAGCACGCCCGTCGGTTCATCCAGGATCAGCGTTTCGGCGCCGCGATACAGCGCCTTGAGGATTTCGACGCGCTGCTGCTGGCCAACCGAGATGTCCTCGATGGTGGCATCGGGATCCACTTCCAGATCGTATTGCTGCTCGAGCCGATTAAGCTCCTTGCGGGCCCGATCAAGGCTCGGCTTGATCAAGCCAGAGTCCTCGGCCCCCAGCACGACGTTTTCCAGCACAGTGAAATTGTCGACCAGCATGAAGTGCTGGTGCACCATGCCGATGCCAAGCTTGAGGGCATGGCGGCTGTCGGTGATCGCCTGCTCGGTGCCGTTGACACGGATGGTGCCGCTGTCGGCGGTATAGAAGCCATAAAGAATGGACATCAGGGTTGATTTGCCCGCGCCGTTTTCCCCCACAATGCCGTGGATGGTGCCGCGCGCGACCGCAAGATCGATATTCTTGTTGGCGTGAACGGCGCCAAACCGCTTGTTGATGTTCTCAAGCTCGATCGCCCAGCCATTGGCCGGGTGGAAAACAGCGGCCGTTGCCGGCCGCTGCGGGTTCATGGGGCCATCCTGGCTCATGCAGAATTGCTTAGACCGGGCAGGAAGTATCGGAGGTGTAGTCGTGTACTTCGATCTCGCCGGACTGAATCTGGGCCGAGAGTTCGTCGACACGAGCCTTCATGTCGTCGGTGATGAGTTCGGCGTTGTTCTCGTCCAGCGCATAGCCAACACCTTCCTCGGCCAGGCCGAGCACGGTGAGACCGGGCTTGAAGGTCGCATCGTCACCCGCCTCGGTGAGCGCAGTCTGCACGGCCACATCGACGCGCTTGAGCATCGAGGTCAACACCGAGCCGGGCTGGAGGTAGTTCTGGTTGCTGTCCACGCCGATGGAGAACTTGCCGGCATCCTTGGCAGCCTGCAGCACGCCCAGGCCCGAACCACCAGCGGCGGCGAACACGACGTCAGCGCCGGCGTCAATGGCAGCCTTGGTCAATTCACCCGCGGTGACGGGATCGTTCCAGGCAGCCGGCGTGGTGCCGATGTAGTTTTCGATCAGCTTGATATCGGGATTGACGGCCTTGGCGCCCTGGGCGTAGCCGCAATAGAACTTGTGGATCAGCGGAACGTCCATGCCGCCCACAAAGGCAACAGTGCCCGTCTCTGACTTGAGGGCCGCCAGGGCGCCGACAAGGAACGAGCCGGTGTGCTCATCGAACACGATGGACTGCACGTTGGGCTGGTCAACGACGGTGTCGATCACGACGAAATTGGTATCGGGGAACTCGGCGGCAACAGTGGTGAGCGCTGCGGTCCAGGAAAACCCAGCCATCACGATCGGGTTTGCACCCTGGCTGGCAAAGCGGCGCAGGGCCTGCTCGCGCTGCGCATCGTTCTGGAGTTCAAGGTCGGTGAAATTGCCGCCCGTCGCTTCCTTCCAGGCAAGCCCGCCATTGTAGGCCGCTTCGTTGAACGACTTGTCGAACTTGCCGCCCAGATCATAGATCAGCGCGGGATCGGCGAAGGCTGCACCGGTGAGGACAGCGCTCAGCGCGACACCGCCAGCAATGGCCTTGGTCAAATTTGCAAATTTCATTGATTAGTCTCCCTGTCTCGCACTTGACCCCCGGCACTTGGTACCAGCGGTTCAATCTCGGGTGCGCTAGCCTGGGATACAATCGTGCAAACGGCGCGCCTGCAAGAGGGAATCGAGCAGATTTTTCCGTTTGGTCAAAACCTGAACCCCGCTGCCGCCCGGTCCGGTTCTCACCACCGCGCCAGGATGCCGTTGAAGACCCGCCCGAGATCAGCGTCGCCATAGAGTACGGTCAGGACAGCCATGGAGGCAATAACAAAGAGTGCAAGCGTATCTCGCGTTTGGCTGGACATGTGGACTTTGCTTCAAATTGATTGCGGGCTGTTAGCCCTCAATAACCCAAGTCCGTGTGCCCGATTATGATCGTTTCAGGGCAAAACAAGGTATGGTAAAGGCTTGGTAAAGGCGGCCTGCTGGGCTCAAACGGCGTGCCCGAGCCTGATCCTCAAGCCTCACCAGCGCGGGGCAAAATCAGCTTTCCGCCCCCATCGCTGTCACTTCGGCGCCCATGGCCTTGCCGAACCGTTCGAAAAAGCCATCGATGATCCGTTGCGCGGAATTGCCGATCATCGCCTTGCCCAGCTTCATGATCTGGCCCGACGCGCCGCCCTCGGCTGTAAAGACCAGCAGCGTATCGTCCCCGTGATCTGCCAGAACAATGTCTGCAGCGCCCTCGGCGAGCCCGAGGAGCCCTCCCTTGCCGCGGCCCGACAAGGTGTAGCGCTCGGCAGGAACAATGCCGCTCAGGCTCAGCTCACCCTTGAACACCGGCTTGGCAAAGCCAAGGTTCACCCCGATTTCAAGTTCAAGCGTGGTCTGGCTGGACCACTCGATCGCGTGACACCCCGGGATCGCCGCCTTGAGCACGGCGGTATCGTTGAGTGCGGCCCAGACGGCCACGCGCGGAGCGGCAATGATATAGCGTCCGCCAAAGTCCATCAGCAGCGTCCCTTTCCCGCGGCCCTATTGTGGCCGGAATGCCCCATAAAACAAATGCTTGCCAGGCTTGGCTGCCCTGCCCTTTACGTGCGGCTTTTTCGCACCAATATGGGCTAAATAGTTGGCCCGGCAAGCAGTTGCAATTGCCTTGCGCGGGACCAGCGTCAATCAATGGCGCACTGTGCGCCGGTTCGGTATCAGACACAGGGAGCGAACAGAATGGCCAATGAAGTGACCACCGCACCAGCACTCGACCTGGCGTCAGCCAACACTGCTGCCGAACGGCCCTTGCAGTACCTGGACAAAGCCGTCAACGCCATTCGCGAGCTGGGAATCTGGCCCGAACAGCAGGGCGAACAACCCATTACGGGGCTGCTGAGCCAGATCACCGAGCTGGATGAAACGCGGGTCATTCTGATCGGGCGCACGCTGAGCCAGGCCAGCGCCTTCAACGAGGTGGTGCGCGAGCAGATCGCCGCCATGAAGATCGGCGAGCGCTACGAGGAGATCACCAAGGGGTTCGATTCCATCCGCGATGACGCCAAGGGCATGGTGGACCAGCTCAGCGACAACAGGCTCGACCTGGTGGAGCGCGCATCCAATGTGTGGATGAAGGTGAGCCGCGGCGACATCGCCACCCGGTTCAACAAGATCCGGGACATCTATCTGTCGGTGACCCAGGACACCAAGGATCAGATCGAGCGCGAACACACAATTCTGGAAGCCTACCGGGATTTTCGCGGCGCGCTGAAGCAGGCCGAGGTGATGGCCCTTGAAGTGCTGGCGGTCGCCGAGCGGCGGCTGGGAGAAAAAAAGAACATCCTTGAAGCGTCCTCGGCGGCCGTTGCCGGCTATTCAGGCAGTGTTCCGGCCGACCGGGCGCGGCTGGAGATGGATCGCGATGAAAAGCTGCGCGACATGCAGAACGAGGAAAAGCGCTACCAGATCGCCAAGGATCTCGCGGACAACCTGACCATTTCCTACAATACCTCCGAAGTGGTCATGGCGCGGCTGATGCAGACCACCAATGCCAAGGAGCGGGTTTACCAGCAGTCGATCTCGTTCTTTTCCACCAATGAGACAGTGCTGACGGCGCTGAGCGCCTCGTTCACCGGCATGTTCGGATTGCACGAGTCCACGGCGACGCTGAACGCCATGAAGGAAGGCATGAGCAAGAGCCTGGAAACGCTCAGCGAGATCGGTGGCAAGGTGCAGGAAGAGGCTGTGCGGGCCGGGTATGGCCCCACCGTGCGCGCCGATGCCGTCAAGAAGCTGGTGGATTCGGTGGTCAACTTCCAGGAGAAAAGCCGCACCATCATCAACGAAATGCGGCTCGCTTCTACCAAGAACTCCGCAGAAATCCGCGATGCCGTGGAAGACGGCAAGCGGCGCCTGGCGGCTCTTGCCGCAGACGGCAATGCCCTGCTGCTCGAAACCCGGACCTGAGTGTGGGCAGGGGTAAGTGAACGCCAGCCATGAGTGACGTTTCCGCGAAAAGCGCTGCGCCCCTGGACGAAGTCATGCTGGCGATGGACGTGGTCGACACGCTCCGCCACCGGCAGGACCTGGCAACGCGTGAACTCGCCGGAATAACCCGCGAACAGCAACTGATCGACAAGCTGCGCGACATCTACCACCACCAGGGTATCGAGGTCCCTGACCATATCCTGAAGGAAGGCGTTGCTGCGCTGGCCCAGAGCCGGTTCGTTTACGAGCCCCCTGCGCCGGGCTGGGGTACGACGCTGGCCCGCCTTTATGTCAGCCGGAGACGGTGGGGCAAGCCGGTACTGGCCCTTGCCGGGCTGCTGCTGAGCCTGGCCATAGGCTATTTCGGTATCTACCAGCCCTATCAAAGGGCGCAGGCGGAGCAGGTCCGGCTTGAACTGAGCGAAGGCTTGCCGGCGCAGATGGACATGCTCTACCAGACCATTTTCGAGGAAACCAAGGTGCAGCAGGCGGTGCTGGATGCCGAAACCCTGCGCCAGCGCGGCCATAGCCTTGCAGCTGAAGGCAATCGCGCCGGGGCGCAGCAGGCCGTGCAGGATTTGACGGCATTGCGCGATCGATTGCGCCAGGAATATGTGCTCCAGATCGTCAACCGATCGGGTGAGCAGTCAGGGTTCTGGACAATTCCCGCCGTGAACACCGCTGCCACCAATTACTACCTGGTCGTGGAAGCCCTCAATGCCGAGGGCAATGTGCTCAGCCTTCCCATTCTGAACGAAGAGAACGGACAGACCGAAACCGTGGACAAATGGGGCGTGCGGGTGCCCGAGACCGTCTACAACGCCATTGTTGCCGACAAGCAGGATGACGGCATCATCCAGAACAATGAACTGGGCCGGAAATCCGATGGGTTTTTGGAGGTTGAGTATAATCTTCCAGTCCTTGGGGGGGCGGTAACGCGGTGGTAGTTTCATGAGCATCCGCGGACCCCAGGCTCTGGCCAGCCTTGATGAAGCCATGCGCGACATAAGGCGCGAGGAAGACGAAATCTCCAAACGCCTGGCGCGTTCAGCCGAACGGATCGCCAAGATAAAGGAAGGCGAGGCGGAGCTGTTCCGCCAGCTGGCGCAACTGCGCCTCGATCCGGCAATCCAGGGGGAACTGGATGGGGCAATTTCATCCGCCGAAATCCGGGCGCGTGACATGCTCAAGAACCATGCCAAGGATGTGAGCCAGGCCGAGCAGGCCGTGGCGGACCGGGATGCAGACCTGGCTCGCTTATCGGCCGAGCGGGCCGAGGCGCGCCAAGCGTATGAAACCCATCAAACTGAGCTCCAGGCCCTGGCTGCCGAACACAGCGCCGCCATTGCACACAATCCGGTGTTTGCAGCCAAGCGGCGCCGTGCCACCGAACTCGCCGAGATCGCAGCCCAGTCCATGCGCAAGACCGAGCAGGCAGAGGCCGATCAGGATGCCAAGGGCAAGCCTTACCGGGACGATCCGCTCTTTATGTATCTCTGGAAGGCCGGCTACGGGACGGCAAGCTATCGCGCCAACAATCTGGTCCGCTATCTGGACGGCCTGGTGGCCAGCCTGGTTGGCTTTCACAAGGCGCGGCCCAATTTCACGATGCTGAACGAGATTCCGCTGCGGCTGCGCGAGCACGCAGAGCGTCAGATCGAAAACGCCAAGGCTGCAGAAGCAGAGCTTGACGCGATGGAGCAGGAAGCCATCGACACAGCTGGTGGCAAGCCGATCCGCGAGGCGATGGAGGCAGCACAAGCCCGGATCGACGCGCTGGACACCCAAATCGTTGCGGCCGAGGACCAGCGCGACGAGGCCGCAAAGGCGCTTGCACGGTTTTCCCAAGGCGGCGATCCGGCGTTCGAGAGCGCCCTGTCGCAACTGGTAACAGCACTGGGCCGTGAGGATATCAAGACCCTTTTGGCCGAGGCGCGCCAAACGCGCACAGCACAGGACGACACCATCGTAGCCCAAATCGACGATGCCCGTGCCCGCGCCAAGGACGAGGAAGCCGAAACCCGTGAGCAGAAAGAGCGCTTGAAAACGCTGGCTGCACGACGGCGCGAGCTGGAAGACATCCAGTGGGAGTTCAAGAAGCAGCGGTTTGACGATCCGCGATCCAGCTTTGGCGAGGACAAGCTGGTTGGCGATCTGTTGAACGATTTCCTGCGCGGCGGAATCTCGGCTGCTTCCTACTGGGATCAATGGCAGCGCAGCCAGAACTGGAGCGCGGGCACTTCCGACTGGGGTGGCGGGGTGGGCCTGCCGAACAATGGCCGCAGCCAGGCAAATTCGCCCTGGCGTGACCAGGGGGGCAGCACGTTCAACTGGCCGGACTCCAGCTTTGGCGGCGGTTCAGCCAAGAGCCCGCGCGGCGGTGGCTTCGGCGGAGGCTGGAGCGGGCGCCCTTCAGGCGGCGGATTTTCGCGCCCCCGCGCCGGCTCAAGCGGGAACAGGAAAACCGGCGGGTTCAAGACGGGCGGGGGATTTTAGCGCGCCCGTGATCTTGCCGTCCCGGGTTCAGTTCGCCGCCGGCTGGGCCATGAGCTCCCAGACATTGCCTTCGGTATCCTCGAAATAGGCCGAATAGCCCCAATCCGATTGCGTGCCTTCCATGATGATGGCACCGCCCGCGATCAATACCTTACGCAAGATCTTATCGACATCGGCCGGGCTGTCGGCCTGGTGGCTGAGAACAAAGCCTGGTGTTCCGGGCACTGCGGCGTCCTTGCCCGCCGTCTGGGCAAGCTGGTCGCGCGGAAACAGCACAAAGGAAAAGCTGTCGCTAAAGAAAAAGGCGACGTGATCTTCGCCCGGCGCGATCTGCTCCTTGTCGATATCAAACAGGCTGCTGTAAAAGCTGAAGGCCCGTTCCAGATCGTCGACGCCGACGGTGATGATGGAAATGGATGGCTTCAAGGCGGCGCTCCGTGCTCGATTCGCGGCGAACCCTAACACGCCTGTCGTTCAATAAGGACCCGACAGCCGATCGACCTCGGCCTCAGCCTTTGGACAGAAGGTTCCTCAGCTTTTCGACCGCCACGGCGCTGTCCTCCCCATAGGCAATGGTTCCCTGGAACTCGCCCTGACGATCCACCAGAAACACCGAAGCCGTGTGATCCATGGTGTAACCCCCGCCTTCAAGCGGCACTTTGGCGTAGTAAACCCCCCAAGCCTTGGCGATCTTGGCGATCTCTTCAGGCGTGCCGGTCAGGCTGGTGACGCGCTCCGATACCCAACCGACATACTCGGCCAGGATTGCCGGGGTATCCCGCTCGGGATCGACCGTGA
>JAQGJI010000038.1 GCA_028290685.1 Devosia sp.
CCTTGCTCAGGTCGAAATGGACCACCTGTCCCAGCGCATGCACCCCTGCATCGGTTCGTCCCGCCGCCTGCGTCGTCACAGTCTCGCCGGACAGCCTGAAAATCGCCTCTTCCAGCGCCTGCTGCACCGATGGCCGCTCACTCTGCCGCTGCCACCCGGAGAAGGGTGTTCCGTCGTACTCGATTGTGAGCTTATATCTATGCACAGGAATGGGAGATACCTTTGGCGTTAGTTAGAAAGTTCGGCCGCTTGGACAGCGAACGCAATCAATTGCAGGTTGAGGTCGAAGCCAAATACGCGGTCTTTCAAAAAGACGGACAAGGTTTCGTTCAAATCAACACCTACGGCCGTCCAGACCGTGAATTTCCAGGAAAGGTGTCACAAACTATCCAGCTTGATCGTGCTGGCGCGGAGGCATTGGTAGCGATCCTCCGCAAAGCATTCGCTATCAACTGACCAACTGTGGCAGCACACCGGCGCCGCGCAGAAACATCTCCGCGTCCATCGCGCCCTTGCCCTCGCGCTGTACTTGCGTCAGCCGCACCGCGCCGCTACCGCAGGCAATCGTCAGTCCATCCAGGATCGTACCCGGCGCACCCGAGCCTGCACCCAGGCTCGAGCGCAGCGCCTTGATGCGCACGGGCTTGCCGCCCAGTTCAATCTCGAACCAGGCACCGGGAAACGGCGACAGGCCTCGAATGTGGTTGTGAACGTCCCCGGCAGGGCGCGACCAGTCAATGCGCGCCTCCGCCTTTTCGATCTTTTTGGCGTAAACCGCGCCATCTTGGGGCTGCGGGGCCAGGCTCAGGCTGCCGCGCTCCAGCGCAGCCAGCGCCCGCCCCATCAGGTCCGCCCCGACCCGCATCATCACGTCGTGCAATTCCCCTGCCGTCATGTCGGGCCCGATGGCAATGACTTCGCCCAAGGCCACGGGCCCTGTATCAAGCCCCTCATCCATCTGCATCACCATCACGCCGGTCTGGCTGTCTCCAGCCATCACCGCTCGCTGGATCGGCGCCGCACCGCGCCAGCGCGGCAGGAGAGAGCCGTGCAGGTTAAGGCATCCAAGCTCTGGTGCATCCAGAATGGGCTTGGGCAACAGCAGTCCATAGGCAACCACGACGCCAAGCGCAGCGCCATGGCTGGCGAAAACGATTTGTTCGGCTTCCCCGCGCAGCGATTTGGGCGTGAAAACCGGAATGCCGAACCCCTCGGCCGCCAGGTGAACCGCAGACTTGCGCTCTTCCTGCCCTCGCCCGGCAGGCTTGGGCGCCCGGGTATAGACCGCCACGACCTCGTGGCCCGCCGACACGATCTCGGTCAGGGTTGGCACCGAAAACTCCGGCGTGCCCATGAAGACGATACGCATGCTGGCCGCTCCGATGTTAGGGCAGATGCCGAGCGGTTCAGTCACCGTCATTGTCCGGCTGGTCCAGACAATCCACAGCGCGAGCCGCCAGATTGGATCACCGGGACAAGCCCGGTGACGAGCAGAGTTCTGCGATCGCCTCAGGCAATCCTAACCCGCTGCGCGCTTGGCTGCCTTGTCGAACTTCTTGATCACCCGGTCGCGCTTGAGCCGGCTCAGATAATCGATGTAGAGCACCCCATCGAGGTGGTCGATTTCGTGCTGGATACAGACGGCCAGCTTGCCTTCGGCCTGCTTGGTCACCGTATCGCCGTTCAGGTCGGTGTAGCTCACCGTCACCTCGTTGGGCCGCTCGACTTCGTAGTAAAGCTCGGGGATCGACAGGCACCCCTCTTCAGTGACCTGCATCTGTTCACCAAAATGGGTGATCTCGGGATTGATCAACACCATCGGCTCCGGCGCTTCCCCTTCGGGCGCCAGATCCATGACCACGATGCGCTTCATCACTCCGATCTGGGGTGCAGCCAGGCCAATCCCCGGCGCATCATACATGGTGTCCAGCATGTCCTGCGCCAGTGTCCTGATCTCCTCATCGACCTCAACGATCGGATCGGCAACTGCACGCAGGCGCGTATCGGGAATCACAAGAATGGGGCGTACAGCCATGGCAGGGGTCCGGCAGAATGGGATTTGCCCTTCGATATGGTATTTCCGCGCGTCCGGTCAACTGCGGTGGTGGAACTCGGCCCAATTCCGCTCGCGGGCCCCAGGGAGCTTTTGGGCAAGCTGGATCAAGCGGCACAGGCCCTGGGGGCCGCGGTTTGCTCTTACCGCCCGGTTCCGCAGGCACACTGATCTGGAACATTTCGCGAACACACGAATCGCGTTACGCTGCGGCAATGGACACGACGCTTTTCACGCTGGGCAGTTTATCCGTCAGCTATGGGCTCGGTGCGGCCATTGCCGGTTGTCTCGGCATGCTGGTTGTGCTGGCATCGTTGATCGGGGCCATGCGCGCCAGCGCGCGCCGGGTAGAAACGCTGGCAAGGCAGGCAGCCGACCAACTCAGAGCCAATTTCACCGCCCAGATAGCCGAGCGGGACAGCCGCATCCACCAGCTGGCCCATCAATTGGCGCAGGAGCGGGAGCGCGGGGCCGATTTGCTCGACGCAGAGCGCGACAAGAGTGCACATCTGCTGGCCGAGGTTTCGGCCTTGCGTGCCCGCATGACGGAGCAGGCCAGACAATCGGAGGCCAATCTCACGCGGTTTATCGAGGCGCGCCAGCAAATGACCGATGAGTTCAAGGCCATTGCCGGCGATGTTCTCAAGAGCCACAGCGAAACCTTCTCGCGCCAGAACCGGGAGCAGGTCGATACGCTGCTCAAGCCGCTTAATGAAAAGATCGTCGAGTTCCAAAGCGAATTGCTGCGCGACCGTTCCACCATGGCCGAGCAGATCAGGGCGCTGGCTGCCAGCAATCTGCAGATCACCACCGAGGCCAGCAACCTGACGCGCGCGCTGAAGGGCAATGCGCAAGCCCAGGGCGCCTGGGGCGAGATGATCCTGTCAACCATTCTTGAGGGTTCGGGCTTGCGTGAAGGCGAGCAGTTCATCACCCAAAAGAGCCACACCAGCGAGGACGGTTCGCGAGTGCGCACCGATGTCGAGGTGCTGATGCCCAACAATGATCGGCTGGTGATCGACTCCAAGGTCTCCCTCACCGCTTTCGAGGCCTACACCTCCTGTCAGGACGATAGGCGTGAGCAGTATCTTGCCGCCCATCTGGCTTCGGTGCGCAGCCATGTGCGTACTTTGGGCGAAAAGGGGTATCAGCGCCACAGCGGCAGCAGGCTCGATTTCGTCATGATGTTCGTGCCGATCGAATCGGCACTGGCGACGGCAATCCAGGCTGATGCGGGGCTGGTCGAATTTGCCATGGGCAAGGGCGTCATGCTGACGACGCCAACGACCTTGATGACCGTGCTGCGCACGGTACGCAATGTATGGGATATCGAAAGGCGCCACCAGAACGCCGAGGAAATCGCCGCGCGCGCCGGCAGTTTATACGACAAGGTCGTGGGGTTTCTCGGCACCATGGACAAGATGGGGGCCCACATCGACAAGGCCCAGCAAAGCTATCACGAAGCGAAGGGGCAACTGGTCACGGGCAAGGGCAGCCTTGTGCGGCAGGTCGAAATGTTGCGTGAACTTGGCGCCAAGACCAGCAAGCCGATACCCCCCGGCTGGGATGGCGGCACGGAAGGTCCGCCCGTGCTGCGCCTTGTGGGGGAGGAGCCAGGCGATCTGGCATGATCGGCTAATCGTGCTTGAGCTCGCTGGCGCTCTTGAGGACCTGATCGCCATCTTCCTGCTCGATCAGGAATGCGGGCTCCTTGGTGCTGGCGTCCCGCGTCACGTCTGTTCCCTTGATCGTGCGGCTGACCTTCTTGGTGAAGCGCTCCACGATCTTGCCGTGGGCAATATTGGCGCCCCAGTTCCACTGCACCTTGGATCCTTTACGAAAACCCGCCATGCCATCCTCCCTTGTGCCGGCAGAACACCCCGGCGATCACGATTGTTCCCGTCCACCGAACCGGTCTGGCTTCACAACGTTAGGCGAGCAGCAATCACACCGGAGACGCAAAATGGCTCAGCATCAAAATCAGCATGGCTCCATCGTGCCGCAGGACGCCACCTACGATGCCGTCGATCAACCGGGTCTGTCCCGCCCCTATACCCAGGACGAAGTGGACGAACTGCTCTATGGCGCGGATCGCTCCGCCAGCGAGCGCCTCGGGCGCCTGCGCGAGATACGCGATGAGATGGCCATCCGCGAGAGCGGTGACTGGGGCGATCAGGACCCGGCCGCAATGATCGATGAACTGGATCGCGCCATTGACGAGCTTAGTGCCACCATCGCCAACGCCGACGATCTTGATGAAGACTATATGCTTCTCGAGCCCGCCCTCGATGTCGACCCGAGTGAACGGCTCGACTCCTTGTCGCCCGATGATGTGGACGCAATCAGCGCCATTGCCGGCGAAGATATCGACGC
>JAQGJI010000043.1 GCA_028290685.1 Devosia sp.
AAGCTTTATCCAAACGTAGACTTTTATTCCGGCATCATTTTGGAAGCGATCGGCTTCCCCACTTCCATGTTCACTGTGCTGTTTTCGGTGGCGCGCACCGTTGGCTGGATCTCGCAGGGGAAGGAAATGATTGCCGACCCGCAAAAGAAGATCGGCCGTCCGCGCCAATTGTATGATGGAGCCCCTGCCCGCGACTATGTCGAGGTTAGCAGCCGCTGATCCCAGTGCCTCAGGACCCGGTCAGCCGGGTCCTGTCGGGGAAAGTCCGGCGTGCCGGTTTGCATCACGGAAACCAGCTCGCCAAAGGCATCGATCTGATCCTGGCGGGCTTTTTTGTTATCCAGCATGGAGCGGACCGACGCTGCCAGTTTATCCACATCAGCTGGGAACTGAACGAGTTCAGGAACCGCCTGGCGTGCCAGCACGATGTTGGGCAGAGACACGCGCGGACGGCCGATCCGGTCAAACTCGCGAGCTTGGTGACCTTCCATCACATAGTTGACCACCATGGGTACTTTGGCCAGAGCAAGCTCCAGCGTAGCTGTGCCGGACACGGCCAGGGCCATAACAGCGCTGTCGTACACGGCCGCTCGCGCGGCTCTGTCAGAAACGACGGTGACCGATATCGGCCAAGTGGCTACTTCACTGCTGAGGCGGTCAGCCAGCCTTGGCAAGGTAGGAATGACTACAGCGTCGATCGCCGGGTGACCGGCCAGCTTTTCCACCACGGACCGAAAGAGTGGCAAGTGCCGGCGCAATTCGCCGTCGCGACTGCCAGGCAGCAGCACAAGCGGGCCTCGCTCATTGGCAAGTGTCCGCTGCTGCGCCTCGCCAAGCGCTGGATGACCGACATAGCTTGTCGGCGGGCCGCCCAACCGCTGCATCACGTCGGGTTCGAATGGCAGGACGGCGAGCACTTCTTCGAACAACGGCTTGAGCTTGGCAGCGCGATGGGGCGCTCGCGCCCACACCGTCGGCGACACGTAAAGCAGCAGCTTCCCGCCAAAACCCTTCGCCCTTAGCCGTTTTGCCAAAAGCCTGGAAAAGTCTTGGGCATCCACCAGAACAACGATGTCAGGCTTGTCCTGCACTATCGATCGGGCGGTTTGGCGCAGACGCCATAGCAGCAAGGGTAAGCGCATCACGACATCCGTGACCCCCATCACCGCTAGATCGCTCATGGGGAAAAGCGGTTTGAGGCCCTGCGCCTGTAGTTCATCGCCCCCTATTCCGGCCAAAGCTAACGGAACACGCCGTTTCAGCCGGGCGACAAGATCTGCGGCAATGCGATCACCCGAAGGCTCACCGGCTAGGATGAAGAACTTTAGGCGATCAGCCATTGGCTTGTGGTTTCCCGTTCTGCCTCAGCCGGCTGGGCGCCTGAAGCCAAGCAGTGTTCAGTCGGCATTGTTGCCGTTGCGCGGCAGCATGATAGGCCGGTCGGCGGCTGCGGTGATGAACGCCACAACATCCTGAACCAACGCATCCTCCCTGAAGAGCCCAGCGGCGTCTTCAACCCGCTCGCGCAAGGTGCCCTCGCTGGCAAAAATCATGCGATAGGCGGCTCGAAGACGATGAATGGCCTCGCGGTCGAACTTGCGCCGCTTGAGGCCGACCAGGTTAAGGCCGGTCAAAGCGGCGCGATTGCCGACCGCCATGCCGTAGGGAATGATGTCACCATCCACCATTGAGTGCGCGCCGATGAAGGCATGGGGGCCAACGCGCGTGCGCTGGTGCACAACAGAACTGCCACCGAAGGTGACGTTGTCGCCAATCTGGCAATGGCCGGCGATACCGACATAGTTGGCCATGATGACATTGTTGCCCAGAATTGCGTCGTGCGCGACATGGGCGCTGGCCATAATCAGGCAATCATTGCCGATGCTGGTCAACATGCCGCCGGCCTCGGTGCCTGGATTTATCGTCACCGATTCGCGGATGTCGCATCGTTCGCCGATCACAAGGCGCGAAGCTTCACCGTGATATTTGCGATCCTGGGGTTGATGGCCGATAGAGGCAAAAGGAAAGATGCGCGTACTGGCGCCGATCTCAGTATGCCCGTCGACCGAAACATGGGAAATGAGCTCTACATTGTCGAACAAAACGGCCTTGTCCCCGACTATGCAGTAGGGTCCAATCTTGACACCGTTGCCGAGCTGCGCGCCCGATCCGACGATGGCTGTGGGATGAACAAGAGCCCCGCTCACGGCGTAGCCTCGATGATCATTGCGACGATCTCAGCTTCGGCAATTACGGTGCCATCAACAATTGCCTCGGCTTTGTAGCGTCCGACATTGCGGCGGCGCTGGATCTTGGCAATGTGAAATTCGATGACATCCCCTGGACCAGCCGGTTTGCGGAACTTTGCCTTGTCGATGCCCAGCATCAGCACGACGTTTTTCTTGCCGACACCAGAATCATGCTTGATGACAATTGCACCCGCAGTCTGGGCCATGCCTTCAATGATCAGGACGCCTGGAAAAATTGGATTTTCCGGAAAGTGGCCCTGGAACATCGGCTCGTTGAAGGTAACGTTCTTGATGCCGACAGCACTTTCATCGCCATCAATCCTGATGATCTTGTCGATCATCAGGAAGGGATAGCGGTGCGGCAGCGACTTGAGAATTTCGGCCAGGCTCATCGCTGTGAGTTCGCCGCTCTCGATCATGCTGTCGTTCATCCGCGCTTGTCTCCCTTGGCCAGTTTACGCGTGGTGGCGAGTTCACGCCAAAAGTCTCTTATATCCTGCGCGGGCGCTCCGGCAAGTTTCGACCCCGGGGGCCAGTCCTTGGTCACGGCCGCCCGCCCGTGGACAACTGATCCGGCGCCTACGGTCAGATGTCCGGAAGTTCCCACTCCACCGCCGAGCAAGACCCCGTCTTCCAGGGTCGTCGTCCCCGACAGGCCTGACATGGCCGCGATCAGGCAATTTCGGCCGATCCGGCAATTGTGGCCGATCTGAACCAGATTATCGATTTTGCTACCTTGCCCGATCATGGTGTCGCCCAAAGCGCCCCGATCGATGGTTGAATTGGCGCCAATTTCCACCTGATCCTGAATCAGCACCCGGCCAAGCTGCGGAACCTTGCGGTTGGAGCGACCGAAATCGAGCCAGCCAAATCCCTCTGTGCCGATGCGGACGCCGGAATGGATCACCACTTCGTTGCCGATGTGGCTGCAATCAATCGTACAATTGGAAGCAATGATGCAGTTGCGCCCAATGGTGACGCCTGCGCCGATAACCGTGTTGGCGCCCACCACCGTTCCGCGCCCGATTTCAACGCCGGCACCGACCACGACGTTCGAGCCGATCGAGACGTCGCGCTCAAAAACCGGGGCCCCAAGATCGTTTCTGGTGGACGCCAGAACTGAGCGGGTACTGTCTGGATACAGCAGGTCCAAGATATCGGCAAAGAGATGGTGTGGCTTGTCGGTGATGATTGCTGCAGTGTTTGGCGGCAGGTGCTCAACAAGTGCAGGCAGGACAACTACCGCTCCGGCCAGGGTGGCCTTCAACGGCTCGATATAGTCGGTGTGCGCCGCCAGAGCGATATCGGACGGAGTGGCCAGATCGAGATCTGCGGCACCGCTGATGGGCAATGCTTGCAGTCCATTGGGCGGCAAGAGTTCGCTGCGCCCCAGCGTGGCAAGGATGTCGCCGATGGTGGATGAGCCGGCAAAGCGGTGAAAGCGAGTGTCGACCATGATGTCACTTGAAAGCATTGAGCCGCGGGCGCTACCGCCCCGCGGCTCAATCTACTGGTTCATGCCCTATTAGCTAGAGCAAAGTCTGCAGTGACAGTTGGAACACCTGGGTGCGGTCTGCCGTGGACTTGTTCAGCACGTGAGCGAAATCGCCACGCAGCGGGCCAAACGGCGAGTCCCAGATGAGGGACGCACCGATCGAGGTACGAAGCGGCTCGTCCTGGCTGGCTGGATCAAGCGGAATGGCCCCAATGTTTGGAAGGCCATCGACCCAACCTGCATCGGCCCAGATCGCGCCGCTCAGACCGTAGTTCTCCGGCACAACCGGGATGGGGAACAGGATTTCGGCCGAAACGCCAGCATACATGGTGGCGCCAAGATATTCGCCGCCTTGCAGACGCGGACCAAGGCCACGGCCTTCAAAGCCGCGGACCAGCGAGGAACCGGGTGAGAACGCCTCAACCGCATGAACGCCGTTGCCACTCAGATCATTGATGACACCAGCCTGTCCACGAATGCTACCCACGACCCCGCTGTCTTCGAGCAAGGGCACGAAGTAGCGTGCGCGTGCTTCCGACTTGATCAGGCTATGGTCCCAGCCGATGTATTGCTGGGTAAAGGTGGCCAAAAGACCTTCGGTCGGCTTCTTGGTGTCGTCAAGACTGTTCCAGGTCAGGGTATAACCGGCAAAAGCCTTGTAGAACTCCTGGTCATTGGAGACCAGCGAAGAGCTGGGGCCTTCAACGTCGGCGATAACCTTGCGCTCGGCACCGGCAAATACGGTAGCGGACAAGTCCGAGGTGATCGGCAAGCCGAACCGGAGTTGGCCACCGGTTGCCTGGGAGCCATAGAAGCTGCGATCTGTTTCGTCATTGATGCGGTGGTAGGCATCAACGCCTGCAGACACCTTCAAGCCCATGAAGCGCGGCTCGGTGAACGAGAAATCGAACGTACGGCCCGACTGAGA
>JAQGJI010000070.1 GCA_028290685.1 Devosia sp.
ACGCCGCGGACCATCTGGTCGGCGTGACGGGGATCAACACCAAGATTGATGGCGATCTCGATGGTTTCGTCGAACTTGGCCGAAGCGCGGCCCTTAACCATCTTGATGGCTTCGTCGAGCTTGTAGAGCTTGTTGCGATCAATGCCTTCGCGGGCCTTGGCCAGCTTCTTACCGATATGTGCCATTCTCTTAGCCCTCGACCTGAATGCCCATGGAACGGGCAGAGCCAGCAATCATCGACACGGCGGCGTCGACGTTATCGGCGTTAAGATCCTTCATCTTCTTTTCGGCAATTTCACGCAGCTGGGCTGCAGTGATCGTGCCAGCCGATTCCTTGCCCGGGAGCTTGGAGCCTGACTTCAGGTTCACGGCCTTCTTGATGAAATAGCTCACCGGAGGAGACTTCATCTCGAAGGTGAAGCTCTTGTCGGCATAGGCGGTGATCACGACTGGAATGGGCGAACCCTTTTCCATTTCCTGCGTGGCGGCATTGAACGCCTTGCAGAATTCCATGATGTTCAGACCGCGCTGGCCGAGAGCCGGACCAATCGGCGGGGATGGCGTTGCGGAACCCGCAGCCACTTGCAGCTTTACGTAGCCAACGATCTTCTTTGCCAATTTCGTCTCCTATCAGTGGCCATAATCGGCCGTTAGGTGTCCACCAGTTAAGATGAACGAGACACCGTGGTCTGAGGGTTTCCGGCGCCGGCAATGCGCCACCTCTCCCACAGCTCTGCACGAGGCCGGAGCCTCGCGTTTCGGTCAGACCTTTTCGACCTGACTGTATTCGAGCTCCACCGGAGTGGGACGCCCGAAAATCGATACTTCCACCTTGAGGCGGGCGCGCTCTTCATCGACCTCTTCCACCACGCCATTGAAGCTGGCGAAGGGACCGTCCGACACACGCACATTCTCGCCCACTTCGAACGAGATGGAAGGCTTGGGATGCTCCACGCCTTCCTGCACCTGCTGCAGAATGGCCATGGCTTCCTTTTCCGAGATCGGCATCGGCTTGTTGTCCGAACCGAGAAAGCCGGTAACCTTTGGCGTATTCTTGATCAGATGGAATGCTTCGTCAGTCATGTCCATCTTGACCAGCACATAGCCGGGAAAGAACTTGCGTTCGGCGTCGACCTTGCGCCCGCGGCGAATCTCAACGACCTTCTCGGTCGGCACGATCACATCCTCGAACAAGTGCTCAAGCTTTTTCTGCGCGACCTTCTGGCGGATGTCCTCCGCCACCTTGCGCTCGAAGTTCGAATAAGCCTGAACAATATACCAGCGTTTGGCCATGCCGCGTCGCCACTCCCAAATAGTCTTGTTTGATCCTAAGCGCGGATCGACAGCATCAGCCCGACCAGAAACGAGATGACCTGGTCGGCCAACAAAAAGAACAGGCTTGCAGCCGCAACCAGCACCAGCACCATGATCGTCGAGATCAGGACCTCATTGCGCCCCGGCCAGGTGACCTTGGACGTTTCCTGCCGCACCTGCTGCAGGAACTGAATCGGGTTAGGGCGCGCCATAATCTGTTCTTCTCTCGGATTTTTGGTGCAAAACCAAAGGCCGCGCAGGAGTCCCGCACGGCTGAAGTTTGCGTATCTAAAGATACTCGCCCCCAAATGCAACAGGCCAGGCCATAGTTTTAGCCGGACAGGCAACGGGCGTGCGTCAAGTATTAACGATTTGTGCAGAACTGCGGCAATCCAGCTTGATCCCACCCCTGCTTTGGCGTTTGATCCAATTGCGACTGAAAGGTGGCAAGGGGGGCGCCGGCATGAGTTTTGAGGGTAACTCGTTTCAGGTAAAATCGTGTGAGGTCCGGTACTACGGGCCACACAGGACGATCAACGGACGCATCACCGGCGTGGTGCGCGTTCGCATCGAAGAACGCTTCATGGGCAATCTGACCAACTACAAGCTCGACCTGAAGGTCAAGGCCGATGTGGGCCATGTTGCTTCAACCCAGGTGCGCACGGCCTTGCTGACCCACGCCGCTCACCAGCTCAACCGCCTGAAATCGCGCCACGCCGACCGCCGAGCCGTCGCTGCAGAGTGATCGGCACCGGCCTTGATTTAGCCCAGCCCAGTGATCAGATAGCGTTGATCGGGAGGACTGGATCATGGTCAGGCGCATCGTACTTGCCGCACTTGCTGCCATCTCGCTTGGAGGGGCCGCACTTGCCGCCTGCCCCACAACGGTGCCAGCCAACACCAGTGACGCCATCCTTGCCAACCAGCAGCGTGTTCTTTGTCTGCAGCAGGCGATCGATCAGGATGCGCAGCAGCGCAGGCTGGAGCTCGAGCTCGGGGCAAATCAGAACGCCATCGTGAACCTGCAGATGCGGCAGCGCTTCGACGCCCTGCCCCAGATCATCATCCCCTCCCAGTTCAGCCGGCCCCAGCCTTTTGGCGCGAACTGAGCGGCATCGATGGGAAGCACGGCTTTTCGACCCTAGCCAAGCCCATTCAGCGCGGACAGCAAGCGTAAACGCAAGGCAGGCCCCCTGCTCCCGTCGCGCCAACCTGGGCGTAAGTGAATCCTGTTGCCGTGGGGGGGAAACCGCGTCCCTGCCAAAACCGAGCCCCGCCAGCCAGGGCTGCGGGCCGGACCGGGATTGCAGGGCGCCCGGCCTGATGGTCTCACATCACCGGGTCGCTGCGCCAGCCCGCGCGCCCCGCGTCCGCAGGCTTGGATAGTCGGGGCAAGCGCGGGCTTCGCACAGGACCAGCTGCAGTGCGCCTTCAACACTGATGGGGATTCCAACGGTGAAACTGCAAGGCGCTGCCAGAGCGCATTTGCAGCCCATTGACTTTGGCGGCGGATGCGACAAAGGGCATGGCCTTGGTTGGAAAGTTGCGAGCTCGCCCCAAATAAGCCCGCTGGGCCGCCAAACCATGCGGCAATCCATCAATTGACTGAACAACCTTTCGATCTATAGTCCGCGCAGAACCTGGGAGGCGCTTCTGGCTCGTTTTGCTGTTAACCGGCCAAAGGGTATCTCTGCGATTCCCGTCATACTGATCTTGCTCCTGGTGTTCCTCGCAGCGTTCGCCGGCCTGTTCGGCTTTTTCCTGCAGCAGGGTATCAGCTCGAACGAGCAGCGGCTGGAAGACCGCTCGGCGGCAGCTGCCCAGGTCGTTGCAAACAACGCGCTTTGGTTCGATCAACTGGCCCAGCAAACGCTGCGCCGCGTCGATGCCGCCATTGGGCCACTGCTGCTCGATCAGACCAGCATCGATCTGGTTCTGGAAGGGTTGCCGGCGCAAGCGGAGGTCTATGTCGCGGACGACCAGGGCAATGCGCTGTTTTCCACCGTCAAGGGCGCGGACGCGGTATCCATAGCGGACCGTGACTATTTCGTGCAGGTGCGCGACGGCGCCCCGTTTGGTTTATCGTCACTGGTCGTCAGCCGGTTGACCGGCGATGCGATTTTTGTGTTCAGCAAACGCCTGGAGCGCAACGGTCAATTCGCCGGCGCTGCCATGATTTCCTTTCCGGAGCGAATCGTCCGGGATTTCTGGGGCATGCTGGATTTTGAGGACGCTTCAACCATCAGCCTTGTCCGCGCCGACGGCATGCTCATTGCGCGCTATCCACCCACCGGGGGGCCTGTAAACCTGGCTCACTTGCCGCTGTTTACCCAATATCTGCCGGCGTCGCCCGTGGGCACCTACACGTCGTCGTCATCGCCAGTGGACGGCGTCGCCCGTGTCGTGAGCTATCGGCTGGTGGAGGGAACGCAGATCGTGGCTCTGGCGTCGATCTCATCGGAACAAACCTGGCAGACATTCCGCACCAGTGTATTGACGGTCTTGCTGATCGTCTCCCCGGTCCTGCTGGGCCTGATTGCCGGTTCGATCTGGATTGTCCGCCTGCTGTATCGCGATGCCGCGCGCGGCGAACAACTGGAAGCGGCCGTCGAGGCCAATAATCTGCTGTTCCGTGAAATCCATCACCGGGTGAAGAACAATCTGCAGTCGGTGCAAAGTCTGGTAGCGCTGCAGGAAATGCCCGAGGCGGCCAAGCG
>JAQGJI010000114.1 GCA_028290685.1 Devosia sp.
CCCAAGCTCATCCCGCGACGCCTCCGGCAGCAGAGCATCTTGCAGAAGCGTCAATACCTGACGTCGCTACGGCGCCTGAGCCTTTGGCAGAGCCCCTGCGGACATCAATTTCTCCCAACTCTATGCCCGCCCAAAGTCCGTCCGCAGGGCAAGCGGCCTCTCCCGTTGTTGCTCCGGCACCCGCTATCCGCAGTGGGTCCGATCGGGCGTCTTCCCCGGCCTCGGCTCCCCCAGAGGCCGCGCCCCCAGCTGCACCAGCGCAGCCCGCCGGGGCATCCACAATTCCGTCGGTCAGGCCAGGCGCGCCTACCCAGCCGCGGCCGCCTGTGCCTGCCGTCGACCCGGCGCCCGTTGCCAACGCCCAAAGCGCCATACCGGCGCAAAATCTCGAAGACGCGTCACCTGAGAGCTCTGTTGATGCTTCGACACCAGCTGTCCCCCCTGCGCCCGCCAGGACGCCCTCCATCAACGCCAACACTGCAGAGCCGACGCCCCAAGCTGGACCGTCAGCAGCCCCGCAGACGGCAGTTGCTCCAACCAGTCCATCGCTTGTGCCAAGTGCTCCCAAGCGGTCGGAGCGCCCGGTATCTGCCGGCGACCCTGCGCCTCGGCCATCACCTGAGGTCCCGGCAGCACCTGTGGCAACTGCCTCAAACGATCCTGTGCCACCAGCGCCGGTGTCCTCGTCCCAAGCCCAGTCCGTGCCGCAACCACCTCCTGCTGGCCCAGCCGAGTCGGATGTTCCGACCATGATTGCGGTGGCAGTAGGTGGACCAGATGCCGAACGCTTTGCCTCCGGCAAGGCCATTATCCGGCGCGGCGATAATCTTTGGACGATCGCGCGCCGGGTTTACGGCCAGGGCGTGAAATACACCACAATCTACGAGGCCAATACCGGCCAGATCCGCGATCCCGACCAGATCTACCCAGGCCAGGTCTTCGCCTTGCCTGAAGACACGCCGAACTGAAGACAACATGGCTCGTCCCTCGGCGAGCCATTGATTTTTTGGCCGGAAACGCCCATCTCTATCGTAATCCAACGATCAACGCAGTGGAGCGCCATGCAAGACGACGACATTGCCACCATCATGCGAGCCCTGGGTCACCCGGTCCGGCTCAATATCCTGCGCATTCTCGCCAATGAGCAGCGTGGCGAATGTTGCTGCGCGGACGTAACGGACGAATTGACGCTCGCCCAGTCCACCGTCAGCCAGCACATCAAGGTGCTGCTTGATGCAGGCCTGATCGAGCGCAAGCCGCGTGGTACCCGCAATTGCTATATCGTCCAGCATGAACGCCTTGCGGCATTGGGAACTGCTTTTTCCGGCATGGTTGCCGGCCTGGGTCCGGTACCACCGAAACTGGAATCGGAACCTGCCTGATGGCGTTGGACACCGCTGACAAGAAGCCCTCCGTAAGTGCGGACGAGGGCTCGGTGCTCTCGACGGTTAAAAATCTGTGGTCCTATATGTGGCCGGCCGACCGTCCCGATCTGCGGATCAAGGTTGTGCTCGCCATTGGCGCTCTGCTGCTCAGCAAAGTTGCAACCACGCTGATCCCATTTGCCTATAAGGGCATTATCGACAGCCTCGATAGCGCGGCGCCGAATACCGGCGTCATTCTTGGCCTTGCGGTGCCCATTGTTCTCGTCATTGCCTATGTGCTGGGCAATATTCTCGATGCCGGCTTCCAGCAATTGCGCGACGTGCTGTTTGCCAGCGTTGGCCAGAACGCTGTGCGCAAGCTGGCCCTGCGAACCTTCCACCATCTGCATCGTCTTTCGCTTCGCTTCCACCTTGCCCGCCGGACAGGCGGGCTGAGCCGTGTCATCGAGCGCGGCACCAAGGGCATAGAAACCATCGTGCGTTTCACGATGCTCAACATCGCTCCGACGCTGGTCGAATTCATCATCACTGCCGTGATTTTCGTCTGGCTCTTTGGCGTCAGCTATCTGGGCGTGTTGGTGGTGATGATCTGGGCCTATCTCTATTTCACGATCAAGGCGTCGAACTGGCGCATTGCCATTCGACGGGACATGAACGAGTCCGACACCGATGCCAATGGCAAGGCAATCGATTCCCTGCTCAACTTTGAGACGGTAAAATATTTCGCCAACGAGGAAATGGAGGCCAGGCGCTACGATGCCTCCATGGCTGGCTATGAGCGCTCTGCCATTCGCATTTGGACCTCACTTGGCTTTCTGAACTTCGGCCAGGCGCTGATCTTTTACACCGGCTTTCTCATCATTTCCATCATGGCCATTACCGGCGTCATGAACGGAACGCTGACGTTGGGCGACTTCGTTTTGCTCAACACCTTCCTGATGCAGGTTTACCGCCCGTTGAACTTCATCGGCTTCGTTTATCGGGAACTGCGCCAGGGCCTCACAGACATCGAGGAAATGTTTAAGCTGCTCGACCAGAACCCCGAGATCGAGGATAGCCCCGGCGCCAAGCCGCTCCAGATTACCGGCCCAGTGATCCGCTTCGACAACGTGACCTTTCACTATGATCCCGATCGCCCGATTTTGAAGGGGGTCAGTTTTGAAGTTCCGGCCGGCAAGACCGTCGCCATTGTTGGTCCTACGGGCGCGGGAAAATCCACTATCTCCCGTCTGCTGTACCGCTTCTATGACGTGACGGGCGGCGCCATCACGATCGATGGGCAGGATTTGCGCGACATCACGCAGGAAAGCCTGCGCAAGGCCATCGGCATGGTTCCTCAGGATACCGTGCTGTTCAACGACACCATCGGTTACAATATCGAATACGGCCGGCCCGGTGCCACGCAGGAAGAGGTTCGCGCCGCCGCCAGCATGGCGCAGGTCGGACCCTTCATCGACACCTTGCCCAAGGGCTACGACACCCCGGTGGGCGAGCGCGGCCTCAAGCTCTCCGGTGGTGAGAAACAGCGCGTTGCCATTGCCCGCACAATCCTCAAATCTCCGTCTATCCTGATCCTTGATGAGGCGACCTCCGCGCTCGATACCAAGACCGAGCGTGATATCCAGTCGGCCTTGGACGTGGTTTCGCAGAACCGCACCTCGGTCGTTATCGCGCACCGCCTCTCCACCGTGGTGAACGCAGATGAAATCCTGGTGCTGCGCGACGGGGTCGTTGCCGAACGTGGCAATCATGTTGCCCTGCTTCAGCAGGATGGCCTGTACGCCCAGATGTGGAACCGCCAGCGCGAAGCCACCGAAGCCGAGGAAAAACTGCTGCGCACCGCGAATGACCCCGACGGCTTTGTCAAACGCGGCATGCCAGCGGCGCAGTAGGCGATAACCGCCGTCAAGGCGACCTCATGCGGGCGCTCTGGCCCAGGTCGTTGGCCGGCTCTGATAAGCAGCCCGCAACATCGTCTTTGAGGGGATCGGTGGCGTTTGAACGCGTTCAAGGTGAGCGCCAAGGGAACGGCCCGGTACGCGAAAGAGCCCGCATCGGTGCGGGCTCCTTGTTTACCAGACCAACCCTAGTCGGCCGCTTCGGGCCGATCGGTACGGTTGTCGGCTTTCACCTCGTCCTTGCCGCCCTTGGCAAGTCCCTCTTCCTTGCTGACGATATAGAGCCTGTCGCAGTCTGCACCTGCGGGTATTTCCACAGCCATGCCGTCAAACCCAGCTGGAGCAGCCATTTGTGGTTCGCGTCCGCGCCCGGCCACGACT
>JAQGJI010000125.1 GCA_028290685.1 Devosia sp.
GTTTGCGGCCAACGATCACCGTCCCGCCGAGGCCCAGGACGATTTCGACGCCGACTCGGTTTTTGCCAAGCTCAAGTCGATCAAGAGCAACGCCGACCAATAAACCCGGCACGGGCCCCTGCGGCTCCCATCCACGACGCTGTCCCGGCCCAGGCCGGGACTTCAGCCCGGGCTATCGTATCTTCGCACAAATCCAGATTGTGCTTGCCCGCAGCATTTGGCGGCGGTGAAGCGAAGCCGGGATGGGCCCCGGCGCGCGCCAGGGGGTCGGCAGAACGGCGCACTGCAAACAGCCAGGCCGGCACGTCCGGCCTTTCATGCCGGTTGACAAGCCGGCGCCATAGCATACCGGATAGTGCGGCACCCTCCGGACCTGCTTGATGCCCATCACTGATCCCTCCTTCGTTGCGATCGCCATTATCGCTGTACTCATTGTCGGGCTGAGCAAGGCCGGGCTGCTGGGCAGCCTGGGGATGGTGGGGGTGCCGCTGCTCAGCCTGGTGATGCCGGCGCGGGATGCTGCGGGCATGATGCTGCCGGTGCTGCTGGCGATGGACGTCATCGCGGTCTATGCCTACCGCCGCGACGTCGACTGGCGTATTATCCGGATCATGCTGCCGGGGGCGGCCATTGGCACGATCCTGGGCTGGGCGCTTTGGGCGTTCGTGTCCGACGCTGCGGTGTTGCTGTTTGTTGGCGTGGTGACGCTGCTGTTTATCCTCGATGCGCTGCTGAAGCTGCGCCAGAAGCTCGAGGGGCTGCCGCCTTCGGGGCCGTGGGGTGCGCTGTGGGGCGGTTTTGCCGGGTTCACCAGCTTCATCAGCCACACCGGCGGGCCGCCATTCCAGATTTATGTGCTGCCCCAGCGGCTGCCCCCCGCCACCTATTCGGGCACTTCGGCGGTCTTTTTCGCGATCGTCAACACGTCCAAGCTGATCCCCTATTTTTTCCTGGGGCAACTCGGCGTGAACAATTTGCAGTTGTCGGCGGCGCTGATCCCGGTCGGGATCGCCGGCGTGTTCCTGGGCATCTTCCTGGTGCGGCGGATTTCCATGAAATGGTTTTACCGCATCGCTTACTGGCTCGTTTTCCTGCTCGCCCTCAAGCTGGTCTGGGACGGTGCCCGGGGCGTGTTCTGGGGTATCTAGCCCAACAAAAAAGGGCCGCAGCATGTGCTGTGACCCTCCCATTCCCAAGGGAACAGACGCCTATTGTGTGCCGCTTGAGTACTTGTAGAGCTCGTCCTTCACTTCGAGCTTTTTCCGCTTCAGCGCGGCGACTGCCAGATGGTCATACCGTGTGGTTTGCATTTGGGTCTGGATCTGGCGATCCAACTCCTGATGGCGCCGTTCGAGCGCCGCAACATGCCCTTCAGTCGTCATAACAACTCCTAGAAGTTTGGGTGGACACGGGCATGGTCACAAATAATTCACGCTTTGTCGACCGCCTTGAGCGCTGTACTGGAAATTTGATGCAAAAGCGGTCCCGATCGGTTAACCAGAGCTATCGGAAGAGCGTGGGGTGCGCTTCGGCCATGATGTCGCTGACCAAGGAAATGGAAGCCAGCCTGGGGCTGGAACTGGCCACCAAGCGCCAGGAGCACAGCGACCTCAACGCGGCAATCGATACGCTGACCCGGGCGGACGTGGCTGACCGCATGCTGTTGCAGCGTCTCAAAAAGCGCAAGCTGGCGCTCAAGGACCGCATCGTTCAGCTGGAGAATATCCTGCTGCCCGACATCATCGCCTGATCGTACCACAAGCTTGCCGTGCGGCACGATCTAGGGTAGTTCCGCGCTTTGCAAAGACCGATAAGGGGAATCGGCCGTGCTCGCCAAACCTGTCATCGCTATCGTCATGGGCAGCCAATCGGACTGGCCCACCATGCGGCTGGCCGCGGAAACCCTTGAAACGCTTGAAATCGAATACGAAGCGCGCATCGTCTCGGCCCACCGGACGCCCGAGCGGCTGGTCGAGTTCGCGACCAACGCCAGAGCCGATGGTTTCAAGGTGATCATTGCCGGCGCGGGCGGGGCAGCGCATCTGCCCGGCATGATCGCCGCCATGACCCCCCTGCCGGTTTTCGGCGTACCGGTCCGCTCCAAGGCCCTGAACGGGCAGGATAGCCTGCTCTCGATCGTGCAGATGCCGGGGGGCATTCCGGTGGGAACGCTGGCAATCGGGGAACCCGGGGCCATCAACGCGGCGCTGATCGCCGCTGCCGTGCTGGCGTTAAGCGATGATGCACTGGCCGACCGGCTCGACATGTTCCGCGCGCGCCAAACCGCCGCCGTTCCCCTGTTTCCGGCAGATACCGAGTAGATCTTGACACCAGACATTTCCCCCCTCCCCGCTGGCAGCATGATCGGTATCCTGGGCGGCGGCCAGCTGGGCCGCATGCTGTCCCTGGCGGCCAGCAGGCTGGGCATGCGCACCCACATCTTTTGCCCAGATGCAGGGAGCCCGGCTTTCGAGGTGACGCCGCACCGCACCATCGCTGCCTATGATGACGAAGCTGCCCTGGCCGGCTTTGCCGACGCGGTCGATGTCATCACCTATGAGTTCGAGAACGTGCCCGCTGCCACGGCTGCCTTTCTGGCGTCGCGCAAGCCGCTGCGGCCCGGCCCCGATGCGCTGGCGATCTCGCAGGACCGGCTGGCGGAAAAAAGCTTCCTTGTCTCCAAGAATATTCCGGTCGCCCCGCATCGTGCCGTGACCAGCCTTATGGACCTTGACGCCGCCATCGATGCGCTCGGCTTGCCGGCCGTGCTCAAGACCACGCGGCTGGGTTATGACGGCAAGGGCCAGTCGGTGCTGCGCGATCGCGCGGAAGCGGCCGGCGCCTTTGCCGCTCTTTCTCCCAAGCCGCTGGTGCTGGAAGCCTTTGTGCCGTTCGACACGGAAATTTCCGTCGTCGTGGCACGCAACGCGGCGGGGGAAGTGCGCGCCTATGATGCCGCCGAAAACGTTCACCGCCACCATATTCTGCATACCAGCACAGTGCCGGCCAAGATCTCCCCGGGCCTGGAAAAACATGCCGCCATGCTGGCCAAGGTGATTGTGGTAGCGCTGGACTATGTCGGTGTGCTCGGCGTCGAGTTCTTCGTCGTTCCCGGCGAACGACCCAGCCTGATGGTCAACGAAATTGCCCCGCGGGTGCATAATTCTGGCCACTGGACCGAGGCGGTGTGCCTGACCGACCAATTCGAGCAGCATATCCGCGCCATCGCCGGCTGGCCCCTGGGCGATCCGACGCGCCTGGCGGATGTCGTGATGGAAAACCTTATCGGCGAGGGGGTGCTGAATGTTCCGGGCGGTCTGGACCGCGACACCCGGCCTCATCTTTATGGCAAGACCGATGCCAGGCCCGGGCGCAAGATGGGACATTTGAACAGAATCGTGCGCCCGTAAAGGGCACCCGCTTACGATCAATCCGCCCGGCGCC
>JAQGJI010000158.1 GCA_028290685.1 Devosia sp.
TAGGTGTAGGAGCCATCGGACTTGATCAGGGGCCGATCGACGTCGTCGCCAAAATCGGTGGCGCGGAACAGGGTCTGCTCACGGTCTTCCCATTCCTCAGGCGCCTTGCCCTTGGGCGGCTCCAGCCGGCCTTCGTAGACAATGCCCTTGTCGCGCAGCCAGGCGAGCGTGGTCTCGATGTCGCCCCCCTGCCCGTGCAGCGTGCGCTCTGAAAAGAACACGTCATGGTGGATGTCGAGCTTTGCGAGATCGGACTTGATGAGATCCATCATGGCCGCAAGGACGCGTTCCTTGACGATGGGCGTGACTTCCGCCTCGGGCATGGACAGGAGGCTGTCGCCGAACTCGTCCTTGAGCGCCTGGCCGACCGGGATCAGGTAATCGCCGGGGTAGAAGCCGGATGGGATCTCTATGGTTTCACCCAGAGCCTCGCGATAGCGCAGAAGGGTCGAGCGGGCGAGCGTGTCGATCTGGCTGCCGGCATCGTTGATGTAGTATTCGCGGGTGACCTTGTAGCCGGAATAGCTCATCAGCTCGGCCAGCGTGTCGCCGAACACGGCGCCGCGCGTGTGGCCCACATGCATGGGACCGGTCGGATTGGCCGACACATATTCGATGTTGACCGCTTCGCCGCCACCCAGGGTGGACCGCCCATAATCGGCGCCCTGCCTGGCGATGGCCTGCAAGACCTGATGCCAGATCGGGTTGGCCAGGCGGAAATTAATGAAGCCGGGACCGGCGATCTCGACGGAGGTGACATCGGGGTCGGCCTTGAAGTGCTCGACAAGTGCCGTCGCGATCTCGCGCGGGTTCCGGCCCAGCGGCTTGGCCACCAGCATGGCGGCATTGGTGGACAGATCGCCGTGGGCGGCATCTCGCGGCGGCTCGACCACGATACGGGCCACCAGATCGGCGCTCGCTTCGGGAAAGAGGGTTTGCATCGCGGTTGCAATGCGCGCGGAGAAGAGGGCGAAAACGTCCATGATGTACTCGGGAGAAAGCTGTGGCGCCGGACTAAAGGAATTAGGGGCGAGCGTCAAACAGTCGGCCATGTTCCTCGAGCGCATAAGGGTCGGTCATGCCGGCTATGAAGTCGCAGACGATGCGGGCCAGCGTGCGCTCATCGGCCGCCATGGCAGAAACGCCCCAGCGGCCCGGCAGATCGCGGCGGGCCATGTAGCCTTGGAACAGTTCGGCGACGACGGTTTCGCTCTGGCGGACGGGGACCATGACGCTTTCATGGCGGTAGACCCGCTCAAAGAGGAAGCTCTTGAGGCCGCGTTCGGCGTGGGCCATGGCAGGCGAGAAGGTGACGAGGGTCTGGCCGGCGGCGCGCACGTCTTCGGGTGATTGCACGCCGCTCGCCCCGATGTTCGCGCTGGTGGTCGCAATGACATCCTCGATGGAGCGGGTGATGAGGCGCCGCTGCACCTCATGGGCCTGCCGCTTGGGCGGGGCGTCGGGATAAAGCCGGGTGACCTCGCGAACGATGGGGCCGGCGAGCGGGACATCGTCGAGATCGAGCAGGGTGATCAGACCTGCGCGCAGGGCGTCGTCGATGTCGTGGGCATTGTAGGCGATATCGTCGGCAATGGCGGCGGACTGGGCCTCAAGGGACGCAAAGCTGGCCAGGCGCAGATCGGCGACGGTGGGAATCGCGGTGATGCCGGCGATCAGGCCGTCGCTGGCGTAACGGCCAAAGGGGGCACCGTGGGAATCGATCAGGGGGCCGTTGTGCTTGAGGATGCCTTCCAGGGTTTCCCAGGTAAGATTGAGGCCATCGTGGTCGGCGTAGCGGTTTTCCAGAATGGAGACGACGCGCATGGCCTGAAGGTTGTGGTCAAACCCGCCATAGCGTTCCATGCAGCGATCAAGCGCGCGTTCGCCAGCGTGGCCGAACGGCGTGTGGCCCAGATCGTGGGACAGGGCGATGGCTTCGGCAAGGTCTTCATCCAGCAGCAGGGCGCGGGCCAGCGAGCGGGCCATCTGGCTGACCTCGAGGGTGTGGGTGAGCCGGTTGCGGAAGTGCTTGCCGCCGTGGTCCAGGAAAACCTGGGTCTTGTGCTGCAGGCGGCGAAACGCGGTGGAATGGATGATGCGGTCGCGGTCGCGCTGGTACTGGTTGCGCGTGGGGCTGGGGCCGGTATCGTAAACGCGGCCCAGGGAAAGCTCGGGCTTGCTGGCATAAGGAGCGGTTTGCGCCATGATCGATGACAAAGCCCTTTTCATTGGCGGCAAGAGTTACTATTTTAGCCTGACCGTTACGACAGGTTGAACGGCCCGGATTTTCATCATGCCCGATACTGCCCTTGCCCCGCCAAACGTTGTGCTGACCGACAGGGCTGCAAAACGTGTTTCCCGTATTCTGGCCAAGGAGCCGGATGGCACCGTGTTGCGGATATCGGTTGCGGGTGGGGGCTGTTCGGGATTTCAGTATGAATACAACCTTGTACAGGAAAAACCGGGCAGCGACGACATTGTTCTGCAAAAAGGCGATGCGGTGGTGCTGATCGATACGATGAGCCTGGAATTCATGGGCGGCGCGGAGATCGACTTCGTGGACGACCTGATCGGACAGGCGTTCCAGATCCGCAATCCCAATGCGGTTGCGTCCTGCGGGTGCGGCACCAGTTTTGCTGTTTAACACCGTCGATGGATGGTTTTAAGGTCCCCGCGCAAGCGGGGATTTTTGTTTGTGGGGGGAATCAGCATGGATCTGGAGCAGCGGCTGGATGAGGTGGTGGATAGCGCCATTTCGGAGCAACGGATTGTCGGGGCGGTGCTGCTGGTTCGCCTGCATGGCGAGTCGGTCTACCAGAAGGCGCTCGGCATGGCTGACCGGGAAGCCGGGCGGCCCATGCAGATGGACGCGATCTTCCGGCTGTCGTCGCTGACCAAGCCGATTGTGGCCGCCACGGTGCTGGCCCTAGTCGAAGCTGGGAAGCTGCGGCTGGACGATCCGGTGACGCGCTATCTGCCGCTATTCAAGCCCAAGCAGGCGGATCGCAGCATGCCGGACATCAGCATCCATCATCTGCTGACGCATACGTCCGGCCTAAGCAGCGCCTCGATCCTCACGGAAGCGGAAAGCGCCGCTGGCGTGAACAAGTGGCGGCTTGGAGCCGACGAGATCATGCGGCGGCTGGCCGATTTGCCACTGTTGTTCGCACCTGGAACCGGCTGGTCCTATGGACCCTCTATCGACGTGCTTGGCGTGATTGCGGGTAATCTGGTCGGCGGGACGCCCGAGGATGCCATCAAGCAGTATGTCGCTGGGCCGCTAGGCATGCTGGACACACGGTTTTCGGTGACGGACCCTGCCCGGCTCGCAGCCGCTTACGCAGATGGTCGGGACGGAGCCGTTCTGATGAGCGACCCTCATTCAGTGCCGAATTTCTCTGGTGGCGTGACCACATATGATCCCGGCCGGATTTTTGATGGCGAAGCATTTCAGTCGGGCGGCGGCGGCATGGCCGGAACGGGACCGGACTTCATGCTACTGCTGGAGGCCTTGCGGAAGGGCGGCGCTGACATCCTTAAATCCGCGACCGTGACGATGGGCCTGAGCAACCAGACACCACAACTGCCGTTTTCGCAGGGGCCTGGCTGGGGTTTCAGTTATTTCGGGGCGTGGCTGGATGACCCCAATCCTGCCAGTTCACCGGCGGCGCGGGGGACGAACCGCTGGGGCGGTATCTATGGACACAACTGGTTTCTGGATCTGGAAAGCGGACTATCCGTGGTGTCGATGAGCAATACCGGGCTTGAGGGTTGCGATGGTCCGTTCAAGGACCAGGTACGCAATGCGGTGTATGCCGGGCTCTGACGGTTGCCCAGGAGCCAGGCAGATTGTAGCTTCGGCACGACTTTGGAGATGATCGATGCGCATTGCGACCTGGAACATCAACGGCATCAAGGCGCGCCTGGAAATCCTGGTGACATGGCTGGCGCAGGAGAAGCCGGACATCGTGGTGCTGCAGGAGATCAAGTCCGTCGACGAGGCCTTCCCGCGCGCCGAGATCGAGGCGCTTGGCTACAATGTGGAAACCCATGGGCAAAAGAGCTGGAACGGGGTCGCGATCCTGTCGCTGCTGCCGTTCGACGAGGTTACGCGCGGGCTGCCGGGGGATGACAGCGACGAGCAGGCGCGGCTGATCGAGGGCGTGTTCTCGGTGGAGAGCGGGGTGGTGCGCGTATGCGGCATCTACCTGCCCAACGGCAATCCGGTGGATTCGGAGAAGTTTCCCTACAAGCTGGCGTGGATGCGCCGGCTCGAGAGCTTTGTGGAAGGCCGGCTGGCGCTGGAAGAGCCGTTTGTCCTGCTGGGTGACTTCAACCTCATTCCCGAGCCGATCGATGCCCATAATCCGCAAGGATGGTGGGGCGATGCGCTTTACCGGCCCGAAAGCCTCGAGCGATGGCGCACCCTGGTGAACCTGGGGCTGACGGACGCGGTGCGCGCGACGACCTCAGAGCCATCGTACACATTCTGGGACTTCCAGGCCGGCGCATGGCGGCGCAATGCCGGGATTCGCATCGACCATCTGATGCTGTCGCCGCAAGCGGCGGATCGGCTGGACGGGGTAACGGTGCACAAGGA